>DATJUL010000079.1:0-16900 GCA_035502295.1 Allostellaceae bacterium
CTCGATGACCGTGCTGTCGGTTTCGTCGCCGTAGCCGACAAACGCCAGCGTGAACTTGCCGGTCGGATAGTCGCGCTTGCGCAACAGCTTCATGCCGAGGAGATCGGTGTAGAAGTGCAGCGATTTGTCGAGATCCTTGACCCGCAGCATCGTGTGCAGGAGGCGCGCCGTGCCCAGTCCCTCGGCCGGCCGGGTTGCGGTGTCGGTCAGTGTCATGCGAGGCTCTCCTTCGGTTGCGCGGCGAGGACCGCGAGAATGCGATCGGCGGCGGCGCCGCTCGGCGACAGGCCGCCGGGCGGGCGCAGCCGCTGCACCGCCTCACTATACGCCGCGCGCTGGGCGCTGCGAACCGCCTCATTGCAAATCAATTGGGCGAGCGAGGCGGCGAGCGGCGCCGGTGCGCAGGCGCGGCGCAGATGCTCCGGCACGATCGCGCGGCCAACCAGCAGGTTGACAAGATTGACCTGGCGCACCCGCAGGACGCGGCCGAGCAGGATTTCGGTCAGCGGGTTGAGGCGATAGGCGACCGCCATCGGCACGCCGGCGAGCGCCAATTCGAGCGCCACCGTGCCCGAGGCGGCGAGCGCGGCGCGGCTGGCGGCAAAGGCGTCGTATTTGGTGGTCGCGCCGCGCAGCACCGCCGGCCGGCCCGGCCAGTCGGCTACGCCGCGAACGACCCGATCGGCAACGGTGGCGACGGTCGGCACCGCGACGCGAAACGGTCCGATCTCGCGTTCCAGCAGCCGCAGGGCCTCGCCGAACACCGGTAAGAGGCGGCGCACCTCGCCGCCGCGGCTGCCCGGCAGGACGGTCAGCACCAATTCGTCATCGGCGATGCCGTGAGCGGCGCGAAAGCGCGCGGCGTCGCCGCGGTCGGCGCCGCTCTCCAATACCGGATGGCCGACAAAGCTCGCCGGCAGGCCGACTTCTTCGAAATACGGCGGCTCGAACGGCAACAGCGTCAACAGGTGATCGCACCAGCGCGCGATGTGGCGGGCGCGATGCGCGCGCCACGCCCACACCATCGGCGCGACGTAATGGATGAGCGGCATCCGCGCGCCCTGCCGCCGCAGGCGGGCGGCGACGCGCCAGGTGAAGCCGGAACTGTCGATCGTCACGACCGCATCGGGCTTGGCGGCGCGGATCGCCGTGACGGTCCGGCGGATGTGGCGCAGCAGGAGCGGCGCCCGCGGCAGAACCTCGACGAGACCGCCGATCGCCAGATCGGACAACGGCACGATGCTCGGCAGGCCCTCCGCCGCCATCGCTTCGCCGCCGATGCCGGCGATCCGCATCCGATCGCCGGTGCGCTCGCGCAATGCAGCGATCAGCGCGGCGCCAAGCGCGTCGCCCGACGGCTCGCCGGCAATCAGGAAAATGAACGGCGCCGGCGGCGCGCCGTCCGGGGTCATGCGGCGCGGACCCCGACGACGAACAGCCCGGCTGCATCGGCGCGGCGGATCACCTCCGCACGGTCGATAACGAGGGTTGCGCCCGTTTCGGCCGCAATGCCGGCGAGGCCGCTGTCGGCCGCCAGCGTCACCGTCTGCGGCCCAATCGTCGGCCGGTCGGCGCGGGGCTCCTGTCCCGGCTTCGCGGCCTTGACCAGGACGCCGCCCGGCCCGTCGCGGCGCAGCCCGGCGCAGCGGCGCAACAGGCCGTCGGTGCCCTCGATCGCCTCGACGCCGAGCACGAGGCCCTGCTGCACGACAACCGCCTGGCCAATGTCGAGCGCGCCGATCGCCCGCGCCAGGGCGAAGCCGCATACGATATCCGCCTGCGCCTCTTCGTCCGGCGCGACCGCGCCGAGCGGCCCTTCCGGCAGGTCCGCGTCGGCGAGCAACCGGTCGGGGCCGACGACCCTGAAGCCTTCGCGCTCCAGTTCCTTGACGACCGCGGAGAGCAGACCGTCGTCGCCGAGCGCGCGATAGCCGATTCGGGCGAAAAACTTCGCCGCCCGCCAATCCGGCCGCAGCATCGCCAAGGACGGCCGGGAGACGCCGCCGGCCAGGACCAACTCGCCGACCCCATGGGCGCGCAACAGGTCGAGACCGGTTGCGGCGGCGCCGAGACGGCACCAGGCATGCGGCACGCCGGCGACGGTCGGCGGCTCGGCGGCGCCCTCAAGCGCCAGCACGAACACGTCCCGCCCGGCGGCGCGACAGCCGTCGATAACGCGGCGCGGCAGGAGGCCGCCGCCGGCAATGATACCGAGCGGGCCAGGCGCGCCGCGATCAGCCGCCATTGGTGCCCTTCGGTTGGCAGATCGCACGGCTCGAATCGGCGCGGATGAAGGCGATGATGTCATCGACCGGCCCGATGCCGGCGTAGCGCTCGGCCGCCTCGTTGACCCGGTCGTTCAGCGTGCCGACCTCCGAGAACAGAAACTGGTAGGCGTTGCGCAGCCCCTGGATGTCGTCGCGGCTGAAACCGCGGCGCTGCATGCCGATGATGTTGAGGCCGTTGAGGCGCGCCCGGTCGCCCAGCACGACGCCGTAGGGAATAACGTCGCGCTCGACCCCGGACATGCCGCCGATCATCGCGTGGCGCCCGATGCGCACGAATTGGTGGACGGCCGAGAGCCCGCCGACGATCGCGTAATCTTCGACGGTTACATGCCCGCCGAGCGTTGCGTGCTGCACGAGGATCACATGGTCGCCGATGCGACAGTCGTGGGCAACATGCGCTCCCGCCATGAAGAGGCATTCGTTGCCGATTTCGGTAACCATGCCGCCGCCAGCGGTGCCGGGGTTCATCGTCACGTATTCCCGGATCGTGTTGTCCCGGCCGATGCGCAGCGAGGACGCCTCGCCTTGGTACTTGAGGTCTTGCGGATCGAGGCCGATCGAGGCGAACGGGAAGATTCGTGTGCGTTCGCCGATCGTCGTCCGCCCGCCGACGACGACATGGGAGACGAGGCTGACGCCGGCCTCCAGCGTGACGTGCTCGCCGATGACGCAGTACGGCCCGATCTCGACGTCCTCGGCCAGGACGGCACCGGGAGCGATTACGGCGGCGGCATGAACCTGTGGCATTGCGCCTAGTCGTCCATGATCATCGCGGCAAAGACGGCCTCGGCCATCAGCTGGCCCTCGACCTCGGCGCGCCCGTCGAACTTCCAGACGTTGCCGCGATGGCGCTGCTTGGTAACCCGCACGTGCAGCACATTGCCGGGAAACACCGGCCGGCGAAAGCGCGCGGAATCGACGCTCATGAAATAGACGAGCTTCCCTTCGGAATCCGGCCCGAGCGTGTGCACGACGAGAACCGCCGCGGTCTGCGCCATCGCCTCGATGATCAAGACCCCGGGCATGACCGGGCGGGCCGGGAAATGGCCCTGGAAAAACGCCTCGTTGATCGACAGGTTCTTGATGCCGGTGGCGCGCACATTGGCCACCGCATCGACAACCTTGTCGATCATCAGAAACGGATGGCGGTGCGGGATCATCTCCATGATGCGTTGCACGTCGATGTCGCTCCCGCGCTCGTCGGCGGCCGCGGCCGGATCGATCATTGCCGCTCTTTCTTTCTCGCTAGACGTTGCAGGATCGCTGTCTGTCGCATGAACAACGTAAACGGCACCGCCGGGCTGCCGCCCACCGTCTCGCCCGGCGCCACGTCGCGCATCAGCCCGGCCTTGGCACCGATGCGCGCGCCGCTGCCGATCGTCAGATGGCCGGCCAGCCCTGCCTGTCCTCCCGCCATGACAAAGTCGCCGAGTTTCGTGCTGCCGGCGATCCCGACCTGGCCCGCCAGGATGCAGCCGCGGCCGAGCACGACATTGTGCCCGATCTGCACGAGATTATCGATCATCGTGCCGGCGCCGACGACCGTATCGTGCGCCGAGCCGCGGTCGATCGCCGTGTTGGCGCCGATATCGACATCGTCGCCGATCACGACGCGGCCGAGCTGCGGGATTTTGACCGGACCCTGCGGGTCGGGTGCGAAGCCGAACCCCGCCTGGCCGATGCGCACGCCGGGGTGCAGCACGACGCGATCGCCGATCAGGCAGTGGCTCAGCGTCACGTTGGCGCCGACGCGGCAATCGGCGCCGAGTTCGACGCCGGCCTCGATGACCGTGTTCGGCCCGATGCGGCAGCGCGGGCCGATCCGCGCTCCGGCGGCGATGACGACAAAGGGACCGATGTCGCAATCGGGTCCGATTTCCGCGCGCGGGTCGATCACCGCCGAGGTCGCGCGCCGCGGCGCGACCGGCTCCTCCGGATAGAACGCCTGGGCGGCGCGGGCGAACGCCTTGTAGGGCTCGGCCGCAATCAGCAGCGCCATGCCCACCGGCGCCCGCTCGACGGAGCGCTCCTCGACGATCGCCGCGCCGGCGAGCGAGCGAGCGAACGCGTCGAGATATTTGCGGTTGTCGAGAAATGTCAGATCGTCGGCACCGGCGGTTTCGAGCGGCGCAACATCGGCGACGAGCCGCTCGCCGTCATCCGGATTGCCCAGCCGCGCCCCGGTCAGGCCGGCGAGGCGCGCGAGCGAATAGGGTCCGGTTCGTGCGAAGAAGCGAGGGTCCGCCATCGCCCAGCGCCCGGCCGACAGCGCGGCCGCTATCGTCTTTTTTTCGCCGCGGCGCGGGTCGGCGGCGCGGCCTGCGGCGCGGTCGGAACGTTGAAGCTGACCTGCAAGGTCGGCAACTCCTCATCCAGTCGTTGCAACACCTCATCCGTCACATCGAAGCTTTGATCGAACAAGACGAGCTCGCTGCGCTGCAGCACCAAATTGGCTTTCTGCCTCTTGGCGATATCGGTGATGATCTTCAGCATCACCTGTTGAATCTTCTTAAGTGCTTCTTCGTTGGAATACTCGAGTGTTTGGCGCTTCTGTTGGACGCTGCGATCGAGGTCATTAACCTTCTGCTGGAATTCGCGGCCCTTCTCATTGAGCTCCTTGGGCGACAGAGTGGCCTGCTGACGTTGCAGGGCATCGCGTTCGCGCCGCAGCGCCTCTTCCTGACGCGAAATTTCCTTGGCGTATTCGGCCCGCTTTGCCTCGATCTGCTGGCGCACCATTTTGGCCGATTTTGCATTTTGCAGCAGCGACTGCACATCCACGACCAGGACCCGCAACACCGGGCCGCCGGCGGCGACAGCGGGTGGCGGTGGCGGCGCCTTCTGCTGCGCCGCGGCGGGGAAAGCCAACCCGGCCAGGATCAGGAGCGATACCAGGACGGGCAGTCCAGCACGCTTGCGCGACATCAGAACCTCGTACCAAAAGTGAAATGAAAGAATTGCGTCTGGTCGAACGGTTGCTTCAAAAACGGCAGCGCCAAATCGAGCTCGATCGGACCGACCGGCGATTTCCAGGCGATCCCGATCCCAGCGGCGCCGCGCAGCGCGGCGGAGTCGACAATATTCGGCGGCTTGCCGCCGGTGAACTCCAGATCGGTCGGCGTCAACGCGATGTGTTCCTGGTCGTTGCTCCACAGGGAACCGACATTGGCGAACACCGAGCCCGAGATGCCGAGCTCTTTGGGCAGCCCCAGCGGGATGCCGAGCGCGAGCTTGGCGGTGTAGTACTTGTTGCCGCCGAGCGCATCGTCGCTGATCGTGTCGCGCGGCCCGATGCCGGCGGGTTGGAACCCGATCAGGTTGTCGCCGCCGACGAAAAAGCGGTCCTGCAGCAGCACCGGCTGGCCGCCCCAGCCGAAGATGTCGCCGGCTTCGCCGGTCATGCTCAGCACCCAGTTCGGCCAGAGCGAATAATAATAACCCGCATTGACCTTGTTGCGAATGTACTGCACCCCGAATCCCGCACCGGCAAAGTCATTGCCGATCGAGGCGTAGTAGCCGGAGGTCGGCTGCAGCCGGTTGTCGCGGCGATCGTACAGCAAGACCTGCCCGACCTCCGAGGTCAGATGCGTCCCTTGTTCCAGGGCAATGAACAGCGCGGCATCGGTTTGCACCTGGGTGATGTCGTCGGAACGCGCCGTGTAATGCCACGTTTGCCGCAGATGATCGCTGATCTGGTAACCGGCGCGCACCGAGCCGCCATAAGAGAACTGCACATAGGGCGGCGTCACACCGCTGAAGAAATCGGCGGTCGGGCTCGTCTGCACCTCGAACAGGTCGAAACCGGCGGCAACGTTCCGATCGAGGAAATAGGGATTGGTGAAGCTGAAATTGACCTGCTGGGCGTTGAACCCCACCACGCCGCCGATCCGCACGTCCTCGCCGCGGCCGAGAAAGTTGCGTTCGCCGATCGAGGCGTCGATCAAAGGCCCGTCGGAGGTGGAAAAGCCGAGACCGAACGACAATGAGCCGGTCGACTGCTCTTCCACCTCCACTGTGATGATCGTGCGATCGGGCGCTGAACCGGGATGGGTCGTGATCTCGACCTTCTTGAAGAAGCCGAGGTTCTTGATGCGCTCCTTCGACCGTTGCAGCTTGTTTTCGTTGAACGCGTCGCCCTCGACGAGACGCATCTCGCGCCGGATCACCTTGTCGAGCGTGCGCACGTTGCCGGTGATGTCGATGCGCTGGACGTAGACCCGCGGCCCCTGCTGCACGTCGAAGGTGATGTCGATCGTGCGGGTCTTGCGATGGCGGACGATCTCCGGCTTGACCTCGACAAACGCGTAGCCATGGTTGCCGAGCACGTCGGTCAACTTGGCGATCGAATGTTCGACCTCGTCGGCGTTGTACCAGTCGCCGGAATGCACGGTTAACAGCGGCAGCGCCTGCGACCGCGGCACGCCTTTCAGCTTGATCGCGACATCGACCTTCCCGAAGCGATACCGGTGTCCCTCGTCGACCGTGTAGGTGAGGATGAAACCGTCGCGGTCCGGCGTCAGCTCCGCGACCGCCGAGACAACGCGGAAATCGGCATAACCCTCCGACAGATAGAACTTGCGCAACAGCTCGCGGTCGTACGCGACGCGATCGGGATCGTAGGTGTCGGCCGTGGACAGGAAGCGCCACCATCGGCTCTCCTTCGTCGCAATGACGCCGCGCAGCGTGCTGTCGCTGAAGCGCGCATTGCCGACGAAATTGATGCTGCGCACCTCGGTCGCCGGACCCTCGTTGATCTCGAAGACGAGATCGACCCGGTTCTCCGACAACTGGATCACCTTCGGATCGACGGTCGCGGCGAAATGGCCGCGCAGGCGATAGAGCTCCAGAATGCGACGGACGTCGTCCTGCACCGCCGTGCGGGTATAGACGAGTTGCGGGCGCAGATGGATCGCGGCCGTGAGATCCTTGTCAGAGAGCCGCGAATTCCCCTCGAATGCGATGCGGTTGATGATCGGGTTCTCGACCACCTTGACGACCAGCGTGTTGCCCTCGCGGATCATCCGCACATCCGCGAACAGCCCGGTCGCAAACAGCGCCTTCAGCGAGTCGTCGACGCGCTCGGGATCCCACGGGTCGCCCGCCTTCACCAGCAGAAAGGAGCGTACGCTTGCCGCCTCGATCCGGCGATTGCCTTCGACCCGGATATTGGCAATGCGACCGCCGGCCATCGGCACAGCGACAGCCGGCGCCCGCGTCGCCGCAAGCGCCCCGGCCGCGAAAAGCACGGCGGCGAGCACGGCAAGCCACCCAATGACGACGCGCTTCGCCCCCACTCCCCCACCCCAGACGCTGGTTAACCCCGCCGATCGTGTCAGGTCGCGATACGCTTCACAACATCAATGAAAGACGTCGTTCCACGTCGCGAAGACCATCAGCGTCAGCACCAGCGCCAAGCCAACGCGAAACCCATATTCCTGAGCGCGCTGGCCCAGGGGCTTACCGCGGATCGCTTCCGCCGCATAGAACAGCAGGTGGCCACCGTCAAGCACTGGCACGGGGAACAGATTGATCAACCCGAGATTGATCGACAGCAGTGCCATGAACCACAGCAACGGAGCGAGGCCAAGCTGAATGACCTCGCCCGAAATCTGCGCGATCTTGACGGGACCGCCGAGTTCGTCGGCAGAGCGCTTGCCGATGGCCATCTGCCACACGGCGTCGAGCGTCGTCGCCGAGAGGTTCCAGGTCTGCTTGACCGCGCGGACGACCGCATCGGGCGGGCTGCGCCGGATATATTCGACCGGCCCGCCCTGGATGCCGAGCCGGCCGATACGGTGCGTGCCCAGGCGGTCCGTCTCGGAGACCAGCCGCGGCGTCACGTGCAGCGTGACGAGGTTGCCGTCGCGCCGGACGACGATCGCCATCGGTACCCCGGGGTTGAGCTCGACAATCTCCTGGATATCCTCAAACCGGTTGATCGTCTGCCCGTCGAGCCGCACGATCCTGTCGCCCGCCTCGATCCCGGCGGCCGCGGCGGCGCTGTCCGGCATGACCTTGCCGACCTTTGCCGGCGTATACGGCTGGCCGAAGGTCATAAAGAGCGCCGCGAGCACAACGATCGCAAATACGAAATTCGCCAGCGGCCCGCCAGCGACGATTGCGGCACGCTGGCTGAGCCGCTTGCAGTGGAACGACACCTCGCGCTCCGCTGCGGTCAACCGGTCGCTCGAGGTCAATGCCAGACCGGAGCTGGGGTCGGCGTCGCCGAACATCTTGACGTAGCCGCCCAACGGCAACGCGCTGATCTTCCAGCGGGTGCCGGCGCGATCGGTCCAGCCGAACAGTTCGGGTCCGAACCCGATCGAGAACACCTCGATCCGCACCCGGTTGCGCCGCGCGATCCAGTAGTGCCCGAATTCATGCACGAACACGAGCACCGTCAGCACCACGACAAAGCCCAGCACCATCCACGCAAAATGGAGCGGACTGCCTTGCAGAAGCGGCACTAGCAAATGCATGTCGACCCTATGTGGGTTGCACCGGTGGGCGGCTAGGCGAGCGCGGCAATCAGCCGCGCGGCCGCGGCCCGGGCGGCCTTATCGAGATCGTAGACGTCCTCCAGTGAATCAAGCCTGCCGCCGGGGAGGAGCTCCAGCGTGCGCTCGACCGTCGCGGCGATATCGAGAAAGCCGATGCGCTCTTCAAGGAAGGCGTGGACTGCGGTCTCGTTCGCGGCGTTCAGCACGGTCGGCGCGCCGGTGCCGACGCGCAGCGCCTCGCGCGCCAGGCGCAGCGCCGGAAAGCGCCGCGGGTCAGGCGGCTCAAACGTCAGCTGGCCCACTTCGGCCAGGTCGAGACGCTTGGAGGGCGCCGCGGCGCGCCCTGGCCAGCCCAATGCATAAGCGATCGGCGTGCGCATGTCAGGCGAGCCGAGATGGGCCAGCACCGAGCCGTCGCAATAGGTCACGAGGCCGTGGATGATCGATTGCGGATGGACGACGACGTCGATCTTTTCGGACGGCAGGTGAAACAGGTGATGCGCCTCGATGACTTCGAGGCCCTTGTTCATCAGCGTCGCGGAGTCGACCGAAATCTTCGCCCCCATGGTGGGCCAGGTCGGGTGCGCCACCGCCTCGGCCGGCGTCACGGCGCGCATCTCTTCGTAGCTGCGCCGGCGGAACGGGCCGCCGCTGCACGTCAGCGTGATCTTCTCGATGCCGTCGGTGCGGGTGAAATCGAAGCACTGCCAGATCGCGTTGTGCTCGCTGTCGACCGGTAACAGGGTTGCGCCGTGCGCCGCCACCTCGCGCATGAACAGGGTGCCGGCGGAAACCAGCACCTCCTTGTTGGCGAAGGCGACGATGCGGCCGCAGCGGACGGCAGCCAGCGTCGGCTCCAACCCGGCGGCGCCGACGATCCCGGCCATCAGCCAGTCGGCCGGTCGCTCGGCCGCCTCGACCAGCGCGGCGCGGCCGCTCGCCGCCTCGATGCCGCTGCCGGCAAGCGCCGCCTTCAGCGCCGGGTAATCGGCCGGGTCGGCGACCGCGGCAAACCGGGCGCCGAGCGCCTTTGCCTGCTCGGCAAGGAGGGCAGCGTTGCGGTTGGCGGTCAACGCCTCGACCGCGAACGCGTCAGGGTGACGCAGCAGCAGGTCGATCGTGCTCTGGCCGATCGAGCCGGTCGAGCCGAGCACCGACACCCGCCGCGGGCGATCGTTCATCGCCACGCCAGCACGCCGCCGCCGAACAGCGAGATCAGCGCGGCCACCGGGACCACGGCCAACAAGCCGTCGAGCCGATCGAGAAGGCCGCCGTGCCCAGGGATGAGGCCGCTCGAGTCCTTCACGCCGAACCTGCGCTTGGCGACAGACTCCGCAAGATCGCCGAACTGCTCGACGAGCGCAAGTCCCGCGCTCGCCAGCACCAGCGGCAGTGCCGAAGACGCGTCGACGAGGCCGGCCATCGCCCAGCCGGCGAGAGCGGCGCAAAACGTGCCGCCGAGGAGCCCCGCCCAGGTCTTTTGCGGGCTCCAGCGCGGCGCCAGGCGCGGCCCGCCGATCCGCCGCCCCGCCGCAAAGGCGCCGATATCGGTGGCCCAGACGATCGCGAAAATCCACAGCACCGTCAGCCGTCCGCCGCCTGCCGCCCGCGCCAGCCACAACAGCAGCACGCACGGCACCGCGAGCCACAGCGCGCCGGCCGCCAGCCACAGCGGGTCGCCGCCGCGTTCGCGGCGCGCGACGAGGAAAACCGCCGCCGCGCCGACGAAGCTCAGCACCAGCGCGCCGGCGATCCCGGCCGTCGCCGCCGCAGCGGTCGCGGCGAGCACGCAGCCGATCAGCACGAAACCGCTCAACCCCACCGCACCGGCGCGGCACAGCCGAGCCCATTCCCACGCCATGCCGAGGCCGGCCAGCGCCGTGACGAGCGGCAGCCACGGCCAGCCGAACCATGCCGCCGCGATCGCCGGCGGCGCCAGCGCCAGCGCCGAGACGACGCGCAACGACAGCGAACCGGGCGACCTTGCCGGTCCGGGTTCAGCGCCGGCCGACGGTCGCACCGTAACGCCGCTCGCGGCCGCCGTATTCGGCGATCGCCTGTTCGAGATCGGCCGGCCCGAAATCCGGCCACAGGGTCTTTGTGAAGATCAGCTCGGCGTAGGCGCACTGCCACAACAGAAAGTTGCTGATGCGCTGCTCGCCGCTGGTGCGGATGAGCAGATCGGGATCGGGCAGATCGGCGGTGAACAGGTGGCGGGCGAACAGCGCCTCGTCGATCCTCTCGGCGGCTATCTCGCCGGCCGCAATGTCGGCGACGATCGCCCGCACCGCCGCGAGGATCTCGGCCCGCCCGCCATAGGACAGTGCGACGGTCAGGTTGACGCCGCGGTTCGCACGGGTCAGTGCTTCGGCGTTGTCGATCATCGCGACGATATCCAAAGACAGCCGGCCGCGGTCGCCGATGACCCTGAGACGCACGCCGTTTTTGTGCAGGTCGGCGATCTCGCCGCGCAGATAATGGCGCAAGAGGCCCATCAGGTCGTCGATCTCGCCGGCCGGCCGCCGCCAGTTCTCCGACGAAAACCCAAACAGCGTCAGATAAGGAATGCCGAGTTCGGCCGCCGCCACCAGCGTGCGACGCACCGCATCGGCGCCGCGCCGATGGCCGGCGATGCGCGGCAGGCCGCGGGCCTTCGCCCAGCGGCCGTTGCCATCCATGATGATCGCGACGTGGCGCGGCAGAACGACCGGCGGCTTCATCAGACTTGCAGGATTTCCTTGTCCTTCTGCGCCAGCGTCTCGTCGATGCGCTTGATGTGGTCGTCGGTCAGGTGCTGGATGTCGTTCTGTATCCTGCGCTGCTCGTCCTGCGAAATGTCGCCGTCCTTTTCGAGCCGGCGCAGCGACTCGATGCCGTGCTGCCGCACCTTGCGCACGGCAACGCGCGCCTCTTCGGCGTATTTGGCGGCGACCCGGGTCAGTTCGCGGCGCCGCTCCTCGTTGAGTTCGGGGATCGGCACGCGGATCGTCTGGCCCTCGGTCTGCGGGTTGAGGCCGAGCCCTGCCTCGCGGATCGCCTTGTCCACCGCCTTGACGACAGCGCGGTCCCACACCTGGACCGTGATCATGCGCGGCTCCGGCACGTTGACGCTGGCGACCTGGTTCAATGGCACGCTGCCGCCGTAGGCCGGCACGTGCACCGGCTCCAAGAGGCTCGCCGAAGCGCGGCCGGTGCGCAGCCCGCCGAACTCCTTGCGCAACATCTCGGTCGCGCCGTCCATGCGCCGCTGCAGATCCTTGATGAGCTCGTCTTGCGTCATCGTTGCCTCGCCCGTCTGATGCCGCGTCCCGTAAGCCTCAATCCGCGATGATCGTATACCGTCCCTCGCCGCGCACGGCCTGGGCAAATCCGCCCGCCTCGAAAATCGAGAAGACGAGGATCGGGATGCGGTTCTCGCGCGCCAGCGAGATCGCCGACGCGTCCATGACGGCCAGGTCGCGCGTCAGCACCTCGTGGTAGGAGAGCCGCTCGAAGCGGCGCGCGCCGGCGATGCGGTGCGGGTCGGCGTCGTAGACGCCATCGACCTTGGTCGCCTTCAACAGCGCGTCGCAGCCCATCTCGGAGGCGCGCAGCGCGGCCGCCGTATCGGTCGAGAAGAACGGGTTGCCGGTGCCGGCGCCGAAGATGACGACCCGCCCCTTTTCCAAGTGGCGCAAGGCGCGGCGGCGGATATAGGGCTCGCACACTGCCTGCATCGTGATCGCCGACTGCACCCGCGTGACGACGCCGCGGCGTTCCAGTTCGTTCTGCATCGCCAGCGAATTGATGACGGTCGCCAGCATGCCCATGTAGTCGCCCGACGCGCGCTCCATGCCGACCGCCGCGCCCGAAACGCCGCGGAAAATGTTGCCGCCGCCGATCACCACGCACAATTCGACGCCGAGCGCTTGCACGCCGGCGATTTCGTCGGCGATGCGCGCGACCATGGCGGGATCGAGGCCGTAGTCGCGCTCGCCCATCAGCGCTTCGCCAGAAAGCTTCAGAAGGACGCGACGATACTGGAGGTCGGCTGGCATTGCTCGCCCATCCGGCTGCTGGGCCCGCGGCGTGAACGGCGGCAACATTACACCAAACCGCGCAACGCGGGGCACGCGATTTGGCGTGCCGCCGCGCGGGCGATCGGGGTCAGCCGTGCAGCTGCGCCGCGACCTCGGCGGCAAGATCGCTGGGCGGCTTGTCGAGACCCTCGCCGAGCTGGAAGCGGACAAAGCCGGCGATGCGGATCGCCGCTCCGCCCGCCTTGCCGGCGGCCTCGACGACCTTGCCGACGCGGCTCTCGCCGTCGATGACAAAGACCTGATCGAGCAGCACGAAATCTTCGTAGAACTTGCGCAGCCGGCCCTCGACCATGCGCTCGACGATCGCTTCCGACTTGCCGGTGCCGGCGGCCTGCTCGCGCAGCACGGCGCGCTCGCGGTCGAGCGCGGCGGCCGGCACCGCCGCCGTATCGAGGTAGAGCGGGTTGGCGGCCGCGACATGCATCGCCAACTGCCGGCCGAGCGTCGCCACCGCCTCGCCGGCGGCCGCCGATTCGAGCGCCACCAAGACGCCGATCTTGCCCAGACCCGGCGCCAGCGAATTGTGCATGTAGGAGGCGACAAGGCCCTGCCCGACCGCGAGCCGTGCCATCCGCCGCAGCACCAGATTTTCGCCGATGCGGCCGATCAGCTCGGTCAGTTCCTCCGCGACCGAGCGGCCGGTGCCGGG
The DNA here is from genome assembly GCA_035502295.1 of Allostellaceae bacterium. GTDB lineage: Bacteria > Pseudomonadota > Alphaproteobacteria > ATCC43930 > CGMCC-115725 > DATARH01. The sequence continues at coordinate 13,517 of DATJUL010000079.1, forward strand.
ATACGGCATCGCCTTCAGCGCTTCGAGATCGCCGTCGCCGGCGATCGCCAGCCCGGCGACGGTGCGCACGAAAGCCTGGAAGAGTTCGTTGCGGGCGACAAAATCGGTCTCGGAATTGACCTCGACAACGGCCCCCGCGGGACCCTGCGTCGCCACCCCGACAAGCCCCTCGGCGGCGACCCGCCCGGCCTTTTTTGCGGCCGCCGCGAGGCCCTTCTTGCGCAGCCAATCGACGGCGCCTTCCATGTCGCCGCTGCTTTCGCCGAGCGCCCGCTTGCAATCCATCATCCCGGCACCGGTCTTGTCGCGCAATTCCTTGACCAGCGCCGCGGTCACCTCCGCCATCAATCGATCCTCTCGAGAAAACCCGGTCCCGCCGCCGGCTATTCCGCCGGCGCCGCGTCGGCCACCGCTTCCGCCGCCGCTTCGCCCGCTGCCGCCAAGTCCTCGCCGAGCGGCTCGTCGGGCGGGCTTTCTGCCGGCAATTCGGCACGCGCGCCGACATCGATGCCGGAGGCCGACAACTCGGCCTGCAAGCCGTCGAGCACGGCGCCGCTGACCAGATCGCAGTACATGTGGATCGCCCGCATCGCGTCGTCGTTGCCCGGGATCGGGTAGGCGATGCCGTCGGGCGAGGAGTTGGAATCGAGGATCGCGACGACCGGGATGCGCAATTTGTTGGCCTCCTGCACCGCGATCGCCTCCTTGTTCGTGTCGATGACGAACAGGATATCGGGCAGGCCGCCCATCTCCTTGATGCCGCCCAGCGCGCGTTCGAGCTTGTCGCGGTCGCGCGTCAACTCCAACAGCTCGCGTTTGGTCAGGCCGCTCTCTTCCGCCTCGAGGCGTTCTTCGAGTTCGCGCAGCCGCTTGATCGACTGCGAGATCGTCTTGAAATTCGTCAGCATGCCGCCGAGCCAGCGGTAGTTGACATAATACTGGCCGCAGCGCTTGGAGGCCTCGGCGATCGCTTCCTGAGCCTGCCGCTTGGTGCCGACCAACAGCACCCGGCCGCCGCCGGCGACGACGTCGCGCACTGCGTCGAGGCCCTGGTGCAACAGCGGCATCGTCTGTTCGAGGTCGATGATGTGGATGCCGTTGCGGACTCCGAAGATGTAGGGCGCCATCTTCGGGTTCCAGCGCCGCGTGTGATGACCGAAATGGACGCCGGCTTCGAGCAGCTGGCGCATCGAGTACTCGGGCAATGCCATATAGGTTCCTTTCCGGTTGAGCCGCCGCAGAGAAGATCGGCCCGGAACCTCCCGGCCGACACCGGAGCGGCCGGCGCCCTCTGACATGAGAGGCGAGCAGCCGCGGCCCTGCGTGTGGGTTACGCGCCGACTACGTAAGGTGCGCCGCGCGATTTGGCAAGCGCGGCGACGGGCACCCGCGCCGGCAAAGCATGGCAGCGCTCTCTGCTAACGCGCCGCGCCCATTGCCGCGGGCGCTGCGCCACCCGACATCAGCACGATGGTTTGCATCGCGCTCTGCCTCGCGCTGTTGCCGGCCGTGCCGCCGCCGGCCCTGGCCCAGGCGACGGTCGTGCCGGCGCCGCCCTATTATGCGATGGAACCGACAAACCCGTTGACCCCATCCGCGAGGAACCCGGTGCAGCAGCAGATTCTGGAAAACGACCGCACGCAGTTGCAGCAGACGCAGCGCGACCTCGCGGGTGCGCCGCGATGACGATTGTCGAGGGATCACCGGGCGCTGCCGCGCCGTCGCGGCATGCGGCGCTGGAACTCGGCGACTGGCTGGTGCGCAAGGGCCGCTTTATCGCCGACAACTCGCCGCTGTTCGACAAATTCTGCCGCCGCCTCGCGGCCGCCGGAATCCCGCTCGACCGCGCGACGCTGCACCTGCGCGCGCTGCACCCGGATTACCGCGGCGTCGCGCGCGTCTGGAAGCGCGGCCAGTCGCTTGTCGAGCGCTTTATGGACCACGGCATCGAAAGCACGGCGAGCTATCTCGAGAGCCCGGTGCGCGCCGTCGCCGAGGCGGGAAGGCGGCTCGATTGGCGGCTCGACCGCGACGGGCTCGAACCCTACCCGCTGCTCGCCGAACTGCGCGCCGAGGGCTACACGCATTACGTCATCGCGCCGTTCGTCTACGCTCAAGGGCTGCCCAACGCGATTTCGTGGGCGACGATGCGGCCGGGCGGCTTTGCCGAGGCCGAATTGCACTTCCTCGACGACGTGCTGCCGGCGCTGAGCGCGGTCGTCGAAGTGAAGGCGCTGCGCCGCTTCATGGCGCACATGATGACGACCTATATCGGCGCCGAAGCCGGGCGGCTGATCTTGGAGGGTCAGGTGCGGCGCGGCGACGTACGCACCGTGACGGCGGCGCTGATGCTGACCGATCTGCGCGACTTTACGCTGATGTCGGATCGGCTCGGCCCGCGCGAGGTCATCCGCGTGCTGAACGAATATTTCGACAGCATCATTCCGCCGGTGCACGAGCATGGCGGCGAGGTCGTCGAGATCATGGGAGACGGCGTGCTCGCGATGTTCCGCCAGCGCCCCGACGACGGCGCCGGCCAGGCGTGCCGGGCGGCGCTGGCGGCGGCGGCCGAGGGCCGCATGGCGCTGGTCGAACGCAACCGCAAAAACGCCGGCGCGGAAGCGCTGCGCAGCGGCGTCGCGCTGCACTACGGCACCGTGTCCTACGGCAATATCGGGGTCGGCGATCGGCTCGACTTCACGGTCATCGGCCCGGACGTGAACCTGACGAGCCGCATCGAGCGGTTCTGCCGCGAACTCGACCGCGATCTGATCATGTCGGAAGCGTTTGTCGAGCGGCTCGACCGGTCGATGTGGGAACTGGGGCATTTCCAGATCCGCGGGTTCGGCCGCATGCAGCGCCTGTTCACGCTGCCGCCGGAGGAAGGTTAGCATCAAGCGGCGCGGCAGCGCGGTCATCGCGGCAAGAGCGGCAGCCGTGAAGGACAGCTCGCTCGCCCCGAGCCGCGACCCCGAGCCAGGCGGCTCGGGCAGGCGCGGTCGCATCGTGCGGGTGTGGGATTTGCCGACCCGCCTGTTCCATTGGATCGCCGTTCTGCTGGTGGCCCTCGCCTACGCAACCTGGCGGCTCAACTGGATGGGGTGGCACGAACGGCTCGGCGAGGCGCTGCTGGCGCTGCTCTTGTTCCGGCTCGCCTGGGGCCTTGTCGGCAGCGACACGGCGCGCTTCACCCGGTTCCTCGCGACGCCGGCGGCGGCGTGGCGCCATCTGGCGCACGCGCTGCGCCGCGAGCCGGACGCGCAGGCGGGACACAACCCCGCGGGCGGCTGGATGGTTCTGCTCATCCTCGCGCTGCTGCTCGGCGAGACGCTGACTGGGGTCTTTGTTGCCAACGATGTCGCCGATGTCGGTCGCTTCACCGCG
>DATJUL010000080.1:0-6785 GCA_035502295.1 Allostellaceae bacterium
CCTGCTCGGCCAGAAGATGCTGCGGCGCGGCTACGGCAGCGCGGCGCAGCTCGCCGCGACGCCCAATTCGCAGGCGATCCGCGCCGGCCATGCCAACCTGCCCTATCACCTCGATTACATCGGCTATCTCGTCGAGCGCCGCCGCTGGCTGGCGGGCGACCATTTCTCGGTCGCCGACATCACCGCCGCGGCGCATCTCTCCAGCCTCGACTATCTCGGCGACGTGCCGTGGGAGGCGCACGAAGCGGCCAAGGAATGGTACGCCCGCATCAAATCGCGGCCGAGCTTTCGCGCCATCCTCGCCGACCACGTGCCCGGCGCGCCGCCGCCGGCGCACTACGCCGACCTGGATTTTTGAGCAGCCGAGCGGGGGTTATCGCGCGATGGTGGCGATCAAGGGGATCAGCGCGGTGACGCTGGCGACGCACGACATGGCCCGCGCCGTGCGTTTCTACCGCCTCGTCGACCTCGAATTGCTTTACGGCGGCGAAGCGGCGGGGTTCACCAGCTTCCGCGCCGGCGACAATTTTCTCAATCTGATCGCCCAGCCGGCCGAGACGCGATGGGCGTGGTGGGGACGGCTGATCTTCCATCATCCCGATGTCGACGGGCTTTATGCCCGGCTCGTCGCCGCCGGGGTGCGGCCCGAAGCGGCGCCGCGCGACGCGCCATGGGGCGAGCGCTTTTTTCATATCGCCGATCCCGACGGCCACGAATTGAGCTTTGCCTGGCCGCTGCCGCGCTGAGCCGGGTGGTGCCGCACACGATGGCGCCACGCGGCGATTGATTTCCGCCGCGCCTGCCGTTAGATCGGTCGCGCCGGCCGCTCGCGTCCCCATCGTCTAGAGGCCCAGGACACCGCCCTTTCACGGCGGCAACACCGGTTCGAATCCGGTTGGGGACGCCAATATTTTCAGGCACCTACGAAACGGCCCATACGGCCGTGCCCGCGGCTGCGGCTGGCGGGCGCCAACGAGATCTGACCACGACCGCCGCGTCGCCGCAACCCTCGCGGCGGCGGCCGAAGCACGGTATACTCCTGAGATGAATTCCGCGCGAAATCGACTGCCCGCCTGCACAGTTTCTTGCACAGCCAATTAGGCATCAGAATATATCATATATATCATTTCCTTACTGATGGTGCGGCATCGGACGCGGGAATGACAATGGGGCTTGGCCTTAATCGACGGAGGACTGCATGGACGTTCGGCTGGACGGCAAAAGCGCGCTCATCACCGGCGCGAGCAAGGGGTTGGGCTTGGCAATCGCGCAGGAATTTGCGGCCTCGGGCGCCGATGTCGCGATCCTCGCGCGCGACCCCGGCACATTGGCGGAAGCGAAGCAATCGATCCTGGCGGGCGCGCCCGGCCGCCGGGTCGCGGCGATCAGCTGCGACGTGGGGCAGATGGCGCCGATCCAGCGCGCCTACGACCAGGCGATGACGGAACTCGGCAAGATCGACATCCTCGTCAACAATGCCGGCCAATCGATGGCAAAGCCGTTCGAGAGCGTGACCGACGAGGATTGGCGGGGCGATCTCGACCTGAAGCTGTTCGCCGCGATCCGCTTGGCGCGGTTGGTCTTTCCCCAGATGCGCGAGCGCCGCTGGGGCCGCATCATCAACGTCCTCAACATCGGCGCCAAGGCGCCGGGGCCGCGCAGCGTGCCGACCTCGGTCAGCCGCGCCGCCGGGCTCGCGCTGACCAAGGTGTTGGCCAACGAGGGCGCGCCGCACGGCATCCTCGTCAACGCGCTGCATGTCGGCATCATCGTCAGCGACCAGATCGTCCGCCGCCATCGCGCCGAGGGCACCAATGTGTCGCTCGACGATTTCATCAAAAAGGCCGGCGAAAACGTGCCGCTCGGCCGCATGGGCCGGGCCGAGGAGTTCGCCGCGATCGCGACGTTCCTCGCCTCCGACCAGGGCGGCTACATTGCCGGCGCTTCGATCAACGTCGACGGCGGCCGCTCGCCGATTTGGTGAGGCGGCGACGCCAATCGGTTATCCTCGGGCTTTCACTCCGCACCATCACCCGCTAAATCATTTGAAGAGATTCTTCCGGTATACTGAACCGCGGCGTTAACAAGCCCGCGGTCCGGCGGGGAGGCAAGCATGTCCGCTGATGCGGCCGGTGCCCACCAGGACACCGGTTACCGGCGGCTGATCGAACTCGGCATCGCGCTGTCGGCCGAGCGTCACTTCAGCCGGCTGATGGAAATGATCCTCCTCGGCGCCAAGGAACTGACCAACGCCGACGGCGGCACGATCTATCTGGTCAGCGAAGACGGAAGCGAGCTCGGCTTCACGATCGTGCGCAACGACACGCTCGGCATCGCGCTCGGCGGCACGACCGGCGCGCCGGTGCCGTTCGGTCCGGTGCCGCTGCGCGAGGCAGACGGCACGCCCAACTACAAGAATGTCGCAGCGGCCGCGGCGCTGCGGGGCGAGACGATCAACCTGCCCGATGCCTACAACGCGCCGGGGTTCGACTTCAGCGGCACGCGCGCGTTCGACGCGCGCAACCGCTATCGGTCGCGCTCTTTCCTGACCGTGCCGCTGAGAAATCATGATGCCGAGGTGGTCGGCGTGCTGCAGTTGATCAACGCCCGCTCCGATGCCGGTGTGACGATCCCGTTCTCGATCGACATCGTGCCGCTGGTCGAGGCGCTGGCCGGCCAGGCCGCCGTAGCGCTCGACAACCGGATGCTGATCGAGGCGCAAAGGAACCTGTTCCGCGCGATCCTCCGGGTGTTCGCCGGCGCGATCGACGCCAAATCACCCTATACCGGCGGCCATTGTCACCGCGTTCCGGAACTGACCAATATGCTGGCGCGCGCCGCCGACGCGGCGACGGAGGGGCCGTTCGCCGACTTTCATCTCGACGAAGACGAGTGGTACGAGCTCGAAGTGGCCGGCGGTCTGCACGACTGCGGCAAGGTGACAACGCGCGAATTCGTCGTCGACAAGGCAACAAAGCTGGAGACGATCTACAACCGCATCCACGAGATCCGCACCCGCTTCGAGGTCGTCAAGCGCGACGTCGAGATCGAGTGCCTGCAGGGGGTCCTGGCCGGCGGCGATGAAGCGGCCTTGCGTGCGGCGCGCGACGCCCGCCTCGCCGAGCTGGACGACGATTTCGCGTTCGTCGCCGCGTGCAACATCGGCGGTGAAGCAATGGCGCCGGAAAAGGTCGCGCGCCTCGAGCGGATCGCCGCCGTGACGTGGCGGCGCACGCTCGACGACCGGCTCGGTCTGGCGTGGGAGGAAAGCGCGCGCCAGCCGGCACGAACGGAAACGCTGCCGGCGATCGAGCATCTGCTGGCCGACAAGCCGGCCCACATCATCGCGCACGATGGCCCGCCCTTGACCCCCGACAATCCCTGGGGGTTCGTTATCAAGCCGCCGCCCTATAAGGCCAATCTCGGCGAACTGCACAATTTGTCGATCCGCCATGGCACGCTGACCGCCGAAGAGCGCTACCACATCAACGACCACATCGTGCAGACGATCATCATGCTGGAGGCGCTGCCGTTTCCGAAGCATCTGCGGCGCGTGCCGGAATGGGCCGGCGGGCATCACGAAAAGATGGACGGCAGCGGCTATCCGCGCGGCCTCACCCGCGACCAGATGAGCATTCCGGCGCGCATGATGATGATCGCCGACATCTTCGAGGCGCTCTCGGCCCGCGACCGGCCCTACAAGGCGCGCAAAACCCTGTCGGAATGCATCGACATCATGGCCGGCATGAGCCGCGGGCACCACATCGACCCCGACCTGTTCGGGCTGTTCCTCGAGGCCGGCGTCTACAAGGAATACGCCGACATCTTCATGCTGCCCGATCAGATCGACGAGGTCGACCTGTCGCGTTACCTCGGCAGTCTTCACCCCGCGGCCTGATCTCTCGGCGCCGGCGAGGCGGCGGCTCAGCGGCGGGCTTCGGCGCGCTGAAGCAGCTGTATGATCGCCGTCTGATTGCTGTCGCGGGCCCAGTCGAGGGCGTCGCGGCCGGTGTAGTCGCTCTTCGTGACGCTCGCCCCTTTGGCGAGCAGCGCCTGGACGATGACAAGATGCCCGCCGCTCGCCGCCAGCATCAGCGGCGTCATGCCGTCGTGGTTCTGCGCATCGACCGCCGCGCCGGCCTCCAGCAGCAGCCGCGCCATCTCGACGAAGTTGCGCTCGGCGGCGTAATGCAAGGGCGTGTTGCCAATCGAGTCTGCCGTGTCGGGGCGGGCGCCGGCCTTGAGCAGCATCTCGGCGATCAGCAGATTGTCTCTTTTCGCCGCGATGGTCAGGCCGGTCTGGCTTTGATCGTCTTCTTCGTTGGGGTCGTGGCCGGCGGCGAGCAGAGCGTTGACTGCGGCGGGGTTGTTCTGGGCCACCTCGTGCGCAACGTTGTCGATTTGGGGCGTCAGGCTCAGGGAAAACGGGGAAAACGGAGTTTGGGCGCCCGCGCTGCCCGCCACCCCAACAATGAGCGGCAGCGCGAGCGCGGCGGCGCCGACCAGGCGGGCGATTCGGATCGTCATGGCGGCCTCATTGTTCCGCGCCGAGCGGCGCCTTTTCCCCGCGTGCCATCGCGCGATCTTAGCAAAGCGGCCGCCGCTGGCTACATGTGACGCGGCGTTTGATGGGTTCATGCGGTGATCGACAGCGCGCGCCTCAATCTTCCGGAATTCGCTCGCGGCAGCGTGTGGCTGGTCGGCGCCGGGCCGGGCGATCCGGGCCTGTTGTCCGCCCTCGCGCTGCACGCGCTCGACCATGCCGACACCCTCGTCTACGACGCACTCGTCGACTCTCGCATCCTGGCGCTGGCGCGGCCCGGCGCAGCCCTCGAATTCGCCGGCAAGCGCGGCGGCCGGCCGTCGCCGCGCCAGCCCGATATCTCGGCGCGGCTTGTGCGCCTGGCGCAGCAGGGGCAGCGCGTGCTGCGCCTCAAGGGCGGCGACCCGTGCGTGTTCGGGCGCGGCGGCGAGGAGGCGCTGGCGCTGGCCGCCGCCGGCGTCCCGTTCCGCATCGTGCCCGGCATCACGGCCGGGATCGGCGGCCTCGCCTATGCCGGCATTCCGCTGACCCACCGCGACCTCGGCTCGGCGGTCACCTTCGTGACTGGGCACGACCGCGTCGGCAGCGTTCCCGAAACGATCGATTGGACGGCGATCGCCAAGGGCTCGCCGGTCATCGTCATGTACATGGCGCTGCCCCATCTCGCGCGCATCGCGCGCCGCTTGATCGCCGCCGGCCGCGCGCCCGACGAGCCGGTCGCGATCATCAGCAAGGCGACGACCACGGCGCAGCGCGTCGTCACGGCGCCGCTCGCCGAGGCCGCGGCGCGCGCCGCGGCGGCCGGCATCGAGGCGCCGACGATCGTCGTGATCGGCCAGGTCGTGCGGCTGCGCGACGCGCTCGATTGGCTTGGGGCGGGCGGCGCGCCGTAACCGCCAGCGCCCGCTTCTTGCGCAATTGCCCCGCGCGGAGTACGAGAAGACCACCGACTATGGGAGGTTTTTAACATGCCCGATCGCGCTCCGCCAAAGGCCGTCAGTCCGGTAGGCGTCAACCATCTCGTGCTCAACGTCCGCGACCTCGAAGAATCGCACAAGTTCTGGACAGAGATCGTCGGCCTGACCCAGGTCGGCGAACTGCACCCGCGGCCCGGCATGCCGCCTGTCAAGATGCGCTTTTACAGCGGCAACCACGACGGCAAGCTGACCCACCACGACATCGCGATCGTCGAGAGCCCGAACGTGCCGCCGCCGTCGGAATGGATGCTGGCCGACGGCCATGTCGCGATCAATCATGTCGCGCTGACGATGCCGAACCGCGAGGCGTGGCAGCAGCAGATCGAGTTTCTGCAGAGCAAGGGCGTCAAGTTCAACTGGCGGGTCAACCACGGCGTCACGCACAGCGTCTACATCAACGACCCGAACGGCTACGGCGTCGAATTCCTTTACGAAATGCCGCGCGAGATGTGGGAAAACGACATCGACGGCGCGATCAACTGGCTGGAAACCCTGCCGAGTGAAGGGCCGGAGGCCTTGATCGACCGCGACACGCCGAGCTTCGGCAAGCAACCCGTCGCCGCGCCGGCCGAATAACCCTTCACCGCGGGTTGCCGGCGGCCCGCGACGGCCCTAGATTCCCGCCCTGTCGCGTCGTTGGCGGATGAGGTGGGTTGATGGGGATCGTCGTCGCGATCATCGCGCAGGGCACGATGGGCGCCGGGGTCGGCAAGCGCCTCAACGAGAGCGGCGCGACGGTGCGCACGCTGCTTTCCGGCCGCAGCGAGAAAAGCGCCGAGCGCGCCCGCGATGCCGGCATGCAGGCGATGGCGGACGAGCGGGCATTGCTCGATGGCGCGGACTTCTTTCTGTCGATCCTGCCGCCGGGCGAAGGCGAGAATTTGGCAGCGCGCCTGGTGCCGGCGCTGAGCGCGCTCGCGGCAAAGCCGGTCTATGTCGATTGCAACGCGGTCAGCCCGCAGACCGCGCAGCGCATCGCCGCCACCATCGCGCCCTCGGGCGCCGAATTTGTCGATGCCGGCATCATCGGCGGCCCGCCGCGCCCCGGCTACAGCCCGCATATCTACGCCGCCGGGCCGGCCGTCGCGCAGACCGCTGTGTTGCGCGATTGGGGCCTCGATTGGCGGCCGATCGACGGGCCGATCGGCGCCGCCTCCGGCCTCAAGATGTCGTATGCCGGCATCACCAAGGGCACGACCGCGATCGCCGCCGCGATGCTGCTCGGTGCCGCGCGATTCGGCTGCGGCGCGGCGCTTATCGCCGAA
>DATJUL010000081.1:0-8713 GCA_035502295.1 Allostellaceae bacterium
CGCGATCCTGACGATGTTCCGCCACGCGTAGTCCTCGGCGATGGACGCGCGGGGTTGGTCGCCATTAAAGCGGAGCATCGCGTTAATGTAGGCCGACCGATCCCGCGCGTGTTGCTGATCGAGGGGGTTGATTGATGTAAATCAAGAATAGCGGGATGGAGTTCCCCGAAGATCGCCGCTGAGGCTGATAACTCCTGTCACCGACCGGGGCGCGTGCCGCGACAAATGCGGTAGCGCGCGGTCGCAGCAGCCAATGCTCTTTTACCGGCGCCATGGCGCCGGCTCAGCGGCGAGGTTTGGGATGACTGACATTCTGCTGGTCGAGCCCGACGACGATTTCCGCCTGTTTCTGCAACTGGCCATTGCCGGCGCCGGATATCACACGAGGATCGCCGGCTCATTCGCTGAGGCAAGCGAAATACTAAGCGACTCCGTTCCGATTGACGTCGTCGTAACGGCGGCAAAGTTGCCGGACGGATCGGGCTCTCGAAGTTGCGATTAGCCCAAAAGCTCAGCGAGGAAGCGATCGAGGTGGCCCTAGAGTTTGCGGCTGGCGATCGCGACGCTGTCGTTCGCGAAAGCGCCGATCTGCTCTACCAACTCGTCCTCGTTTGGGTCGCCGCAAAGATTTTACCGGACGAAATTGGCTGGGAGATGGATCGGCGAACAAAGATGGTCGGCTTGGCGGAGAAATTGCCGAAATCCGCGGCAGAGGGGGTGTGAATGCGCTGTTGTGCCCCGGATTTGCCGGCGCTCGAACCCGACCCCATGCCAGAACCCGAAGAAACAGCGGCAATGGCGACGGCGACGCTCGATCCGTCCGACACCAGGCTCTGCATCGGCGCCGTCACTCGGGTCGGGCCAAGGACGGCAGAAGCCATCCTATGCGACGTCATGCCTGCGGCTGCCGCGACTGGCAGCCGCCGCCGACGCAGCAACGTCGGCGACTTCGTCGCGATCGAGCTCGATGACGCGGCGGTGCTCGGTCGCATCACCGCCTCGGCGGCCGAACCGGCAGCCGTGCCGCTCGAACCGGCCGAGCGATCGATCCTCCGTTCGATCGTGACCATACAGCTGTTGTCGACGATCGGTTTGCGAGAACGAACGGTTGAGGGCGGGCTGCCCCGATATCCGCGCCTGGGAGCCCGCGTCTTTGCGGCGGAACCCAGTTTGATCGCGTGGATCGCCGAAGCCTCTGCCGGACGCGAGCCCGAGCAGTCGGGATTGCTGATCGGGCTTGGCACACTGCCGGCGGCCGAAGACGCAACGGTGCGGATCGCGCCAGAGAGGCTCTTCGGCCGGCATTGCGCCGTGATCGGTGCAACGGGTGGCGGCAAGAGCTGGACGCTAGCTCGAACGGTGGAGGAAGTCGCCCGCTTCCCTGGCGCGAAGGTCATCCTGCTCGATGCGACAGGGGAATTTCATACGCTCAGCGGCCTGGCCCGGCACCTCCAGATCGGCGAAGGCGACCCGGAGCCGCCGACCTGCAAGAGCTGCGTGTTCCCCTATAGGAAGCTGACGGAGGGCGACCTTTTCGCCCTCTTCCGTCCGAGCGGCCCGGTCCAGGGCCCGAAACTGCGGCAGGCCATCAAGAGCCTGAAGCTCGCCAGGTTGGAGCCCAGCCTCGCCAGCGCCGGGTTGCTGATCCGATTTCAGCGGCTCAAGGCGCCGGTCGACCAGGCGTTCCTGAAGCATTCGCGCGCTCTAGAGGGCGTGTTTGCCGATTTCAACATCGATCTGCTCGTCAAGCAGATCCAGGAGGAGTGCGTCCATTCGGCCGCGGGCAGCGCCAACGCCCCGGACTATGCGCGCTGGGGGCTCTACAACGAGGCCGACAAGAGCGAATGCACGAGGTTGCTGGGGCGCATCGAGGATATCTGTACGTCCGCCGAACTTGCCTGCCTTTTCCAGCCCGCCGGCAAGCCATCGGTGATCGACGAAATCGAGGAATTTCTCGAAAGCGCGGAACACGGCGTTCTGAGGATTTCCCTCAAATATCTGAGCTTCTCCTACAACGCCCGAGAGATCATGGCCGACGCGATCGGCCGCCACCTGCTCGCCTTGGCGCGCACGCGCAAATTCCGCGGGCGCCCTACCCTCGTTGTGTTGGATGAGGCGCATCAGTTCCTCAACAAGGCTTTGGGCGAGGGAGAGACCCGCTACCCCTTGGAAGCGTTCGACCTCCTGGCAAAGGAAGGCCGAAAATATTCTCTGAGCCTATGTCTGGCGACGCAGCGGCCGAGCGACATTCCGGAGGGTGTGCTGAGCCAGATCGGCACACTGGTGGTCCATCGTTTGACCAACGAGCGGGACCGGCGGGTGGTCGAGCACGCCTCTGACGAGATCGACCGGTCACTGACCGAATTCCTGCCGGCGCTCGCCCCGGGCCAGGCCGTGCTGATCGGCGCGGCGTTCCCGATCCCGCTGACCGTGAGGATCGCGCCGCCAAGCGCCCCACCAGACTCGCAGGGATCCGGGTTTCAGCAGCACTGGTCTCATGCCCCAACCGAGAATCCACCTGCAACATGAGCAACAGGCGAGAGGGGGTAACCGTTGCTCAGAAACTCGGCCGATGGTTACAGCAGAGCAAGGGAGCGTTCTGCGATCGCTGCCTTGCCCGCGAATTGGAACTCTCGGGGCGCCGGCAAGCGAACCGAGCGGTCAACGAGCTTGCAGGAACCCACAATTTTTACCGCACGATCGGCACCTGTTCAATTTGCGGAGCGGAAAGAAAGGTCATCGAGGCGGTCTGAAACCAGCTCAGGCAGCCCCTCAGCCAATCGCTCAAGGGGATGGCGTCCGGACAGCTGCTGCGTGGCCGTGGGCCTTCGGCAGCAGCGAGAGCGCTTGGAAGGTTTCCACGCCATAGCGGGTCGCCTCCGCAAAACGCGAGGCGCCGATTGGCACGATCGTGAATTCCTGGGGTGACGATTGCGGCCATCGTTGCGGCTCCGGCGCGAGGCTATTTCGCCGCGAGCGGCGAGCTCTGCTCGTCTCCCGTTTTCGCGCGCACTTTGCTACTCTGCAACGGGCATTCCGCGCCATGCCGGCCGTCATGATGCCGCCGTCGACAATGCGTAGGGCCTCTTCCGGCGGTTGGCGGCTGGCGTCGCACGCCGACCGCATGCCGAAGCAACGAAAGGTTTCCGATGCCCGTCGAACCCTTCCTCGCCGGCACCCACATCGCCTATTTCACGATGGAGCTGGCGATCCGGCCGGAGATGCACACCTACTCCGGCGGCCTCGGCATCCTGGCCGGCGATATGGCGCGGTCCTGCGCCGAACTGGAGCTTCCCGTCGTCTTTGTCACGCTGCTGAGCCGCGCCGGGTATTTCCGCCAGGAGATCGACGGCGATGGCCGGCAAGTGGAAGCGCCGGACTGGTGGGAGGTCGAGCGCTGGTGCTCGCCGCTGCATGCCATGGTCGCGGTCGAGATCGCGGGCCGGCCGGTGTGGGTCCGTCCCTGGCTCAACACGCACACCTCACCGCACGGACATCGGGTCCCGGTGCTGCTGCTCGATACCGATCTCGAGCAGAACGCGGCCGAGGACCGCACGCTGACCCACTACCTTTACGGCGGCGATGACGCCTACCGGCTGCAGCAGGAAATCATCCTCGGCATCGGCGGCATCCGCATCCTGCGCGCGCTCGGCTTCGACATCCGCACGTACCATATGAACGAAGGCCATGCGGCGCTGTTGACGCTCGACCTGCTGGACCGCTGGCGGGTGGCGCCCGAGGACCTCGCCCCGGACGAGCCGCCGTACGATATCGCGGAAGTGCGCTCGCGCTGCGTCTTCACGACGCATACGCCGGTCGAGGCCGGTCACGATCGGTTCTCCTACGATTTGTTCGAGCGCCTGCTGCCGGATTTGGTCGATCTCGCGACGCTGAAGCGTCTGGCGGGCGACGACCAGCTCAATATGACCCGCCTCGCGCTCAACCTGGCCGATTTCGTCAATGGCGTCGCCCGGCGCCATGCCGAGGTGACCGAGCATATGTTTCCGGGCTATCGCATCCATGCCGTGACCAACGGCGTGCACCTCGGGACCTGGGTGCACCCCGGTTTCGCCAGCCTCTACACCGCGCGCTTTCCGCACTGGCAGCACGAGCCGGAGGTTCTCGTGCGCACCTTGCAACTGCCGGACGACGCCGTCTGGCAGTGCCACATGGCGGCCAAGAACGAGCTGATCCAGGCAGCGAAGGCGGCAACCGGCGCCGACCTCGATGCCAATGCGCTGACGATCGGCTTTGCCCGCCGGATGACCGGGTACAAGCGGCCGCTGCTGCTGTTTGACGACATCGAGCGGCTGACCGCGCTGGCGGCGCGACACCCGCTCCAGCTGGTCATGGCGGGGAAGGCGCATCCGCGCGACAGCGACGGCAAGGAGGCCATCCGCCGGGTGCACGAACTCGCCGAGGAGCTGCGCGGCAAAATAACCTGCGTCTTCCTGCCGGGTTACGACATGCGGCTGGCGCTGAGTTTGATCAGCGGTTGCGATGTCTGGCTCAATACGCCGCTGCCGCCGATGGAGGCCTCGGGCACCAGCGGCATGAAGGCGGCGCTCAACGGCGTCCTCAATCTGAGCGTGCTCGACGGCTGGTGGATCGAGGCCTGCGTCGACGGCGTGACCGGCTGGTCGATCGGCGACGACCCGGCGAGCGCCGCCGACGAAGAGCGGGCCGCCGCAAACCTCTATGACAAGCTTGAGCGCACCGTGCTGCCGCTGTTCTACGATGATCCGGCCGGCTGGCGCACAATGATGAAGCAGGCGATCGGCAACATCGCCTCCTACTTCAATACCCATCGCATGATGCGGCGCTACGCGACCGAGGCGTACCTGCGATAGCGCCGGCAGGTCACGCCGTTCCGCGCAATTCCCGCGCCGCGGCGTCATTCGCCCATGTCGATGCGCTTTTTGGCCTCTTCGATCAGCGACAGATCGACGTATGTCGGGCTGAGGGTCACCGGCTTCGGCAATACGCCGAGCTTTACCGAATCGTCGATTTCGCGCTGCATCGAGGCGAGGTCGGGGCGCGCGTCGGGCGAGCGGTAGAAATCCTTCTTGGTGAACGCGAAGGCCAGTTGCGATTCCGGCTGCTTGGTCACGTACGACGTGATCGCCAGCGCCTCCTTGCGGTTTTTCGGGTCCAAGAGCCAGCGCCGGGCGCGGATGTGGTCCTCGAAGAAATCGACAAAGGCGGCGCGGTGCGCCTTGATGACGCCGGCGCGGATCGCCCAGACCACGGCCTGGCTCGGCCCGACCGCGTCCTTGGCGGTGAACAGCACCTTGTATTGCGGGTTGCCGATGATGCCGTGGGCGAATTGCGGCAGGACGCCGATCATGTCGACCTTGCCCTCCTCCAGCATCGCCGGCATGTTGGCAAAGCCGGCTTCGACGGTCGTAAAATCGCTGTCCTTGAGGCCGTGCTTGTGCAGCATCGTGCGCATCGCCTCGTCGCTCGCCGAGCCGATCGCGTTGGTCGCGACGCGCTTGCCTTTCAAATCGGCGATCGTCTTGATCGGGCCGTCGGCGCGCACGACAAAATCCTCGCTGAAATAGCCGTGCATGCCGTCGGAGACGACATCGGCGACGACCCGCTCGTCGAGATGCGCGTTGGTGATCGCCAGCGCGACCGCAGCGCTGGAGAACGACGCGACCTGCAGATCGCCGATCGCCTGCGCCTCGATCTCGGGCGTCGTGCCGCGGAAATGCACCGCCTCCATGATGTAGCTCTTGCCCAGATGCTTGAAGAGTTGGGGCTTGCGCCGGCCGAGCTCCTCGATCAGCGGCGCCAGATGGCCGGGGGTCACGACCCAGCCGACCCGGATCACATACGGCGCGCCGGCCCCCATGACAGGGGCCGAACCGGTCATCACGACGAATGCGGCCGCAATCGCCGCCGCAACCCCCAGCCCGAAACGCTTCATGGCATCCCCCCAGCAACTTTCGGTTCATCCTATCAGAGCGGGCGGGCGAAATTGAATCGTCATGCCTGCGAAAGCCGGGGCGATGGGTGTTTCCACGTCACGCGATCACGCTCTGGCAGAGCCGGCGATATCGCACAGGGCGCCTCCTTGACGCGCCCGCCGCGACGGGGAAGATTGCCGAGAGCCTCGCCCTCGAGGCATTTGACCGGACGGGAGCGGCGCCATGGAGTTCAGGGATATACTCGTCGGCCTCGATCCGACCGATTCCGGCGAAGCCCGGCTGCGGCTCGCCGCCGCGATCGCCCGCGGCTGCGGCGCGGTGTTGTCGGCAGCCTTTGTAATGCCCGAAGCGATCCCCGGCGCGCCGCCCTACGGCGACGGGCGCATCGCGCAGCCGATCGTCGAGGCCTGGATGCCGAACCCCGCCGCGATCGCGGGCGAGATACCGGCCTCCGGCGAGGGCGCCGACCCGACCCGCGCGCAGACGCTGATCGACATCATCGAACAGCGCTTTCGCCAGGAGATGCGGCCGCACGCGCTGGAAGGCGATTTCCATACGTTCGGCTCCGGCGAAGGCGGCGATCTCGTGGCGCTGGCGCGCACCGTCGATCTCGTCATCTACGGCCAGCAATCGCCCGACTGGCACCTGCCGACCGGGTTTCGCCCGGAAGACCTGATCGTCGGCGGCGGCCGGCCGGTATTGGTCGTGCCCTATGCCGGCAAATTCCCGACGCTCGGCCGGCGCGTGCTGATCGCTTGGGACGGGACGCGGGAAGCAGCGCGCGCGCTGGGAGACGCGTTGCCGCTGATCGCCAAGGCCGAGGCGGCGACGATCATGACCGTGCGTCAGCACGAAGCCGATTTCGAGCGCGACGCGCCCGCGCTGCAACGCCTGGAGCAGCATCTCGCGCATCACCGCATCACGGCGACGCACGAAGAGAGCGTGCGCGGCGACGTGCCGGTCGCCGACCTGCTGCTGTCGCGCGCCGCCGATCTCGATATCGACCTGATCGTCGCCGGCGCCTATCACCATTCGCGGTTCCGCGAGGCCCTGGTCGGCGGCGTCAGCCGCGAGCTGCTCGATCACATGACCGTGCCGGTATTGATGTCGCATTGACGCGGAACACGTGGCCCGGCGCGGCGAAACTGCGCTAGAATGACACAGACCTCGCACGGGAGCTTCGCGATGGCAAAGATCGTCCTCGGCATCGGCACCTCGCACACACCGATGCTGAACGCGCCCTCGACCGACTGGCCGCGCTTTATCGAGCGCGACAGCGTCCGCACCCACCTGCTCGACACCGACGGCCGGCTGACCAGCTACGAGGAGCAGCTGAAGCACGCGCCGCCCGGGATCACCGGCGAAATCGCGCCGGAGCGCATGGCGACAAGGCACGCCGCGGTGCAGGGCGCCATCGCCAAGCTCGGCGAATTCCTCGCGGCCGGCCGGCTCGACGCGCTGATCGTCTGCGGCGACGACCAGGAAGAACTCTACCAGCACGCCAACATGCCCGGCATCCTCGTCTATTACGGCGCGACGATCCGCAACGTGCCGCTGCCGCCGCCGCCGGGCGAGCCGACCTGGGGCTGGAGGGCGAGCGCGCGCTGGCACGAAGACAAGGCGCCGCGCGAATATCCGGTCGAGACCGGCCTCGCGCGCCACCTGATCGATGAACTGATCGACCGCGAATTCGACATCTCCGCCTCGAACGGCATTGAGGAGGGAATGGGCGAGGGGCACGCGATCGGCTTTGTGCATCGCCGGATCATGCAGGAGCCGATGGTCCCGGTCGTGCCGGTCTCGGTCAACACCTACTACCCGCCGAACCAGCCGACGCCGCGGCGCTGCTACAAGCTCGGCCAAGCGATCCGCGCCGCCGTCGAATCCTATCCGAAGGATCTGCGGGTCGGCATCATCGGCTCGGGCGGCCTGTCGCACTTTGTCGTCGACGAGGCGCTCGACCGCGGCTTTCTCGACATGCTGAAGCGGAAGGACGCCGCCGGCATCCAGGGCATGCCGCGCGAAAAACTCAATTCCGGCAGCTCCGAAATCCGCAACTGGATCGCCGTCGCCGGAGCGGTCGAGCATCTGTCGCTCGAGTGGTCGCTCTACGAGCCGGGCTACCGCACGCCGGCCGGCACCGGCACCGGCCTCGGCTTCGCCTATTGGTCGTAAGGGAGTCGGCGCAATGCGCAGCAAGGACAGCGACGATCTCGTCCGGGTCGGACCGGGCACCGCGATGGGCGCTCTGATGCGGCAATACTGGCTGCCGGCGGCGATGTCGGCGGAAGTCAAGCCCGACGGCGCGCCGCTGCGGCTGATGCTGCTGGGCGAGCAGCTCATCGCGTTCCGCGACTCGGCGGGCCGGATCGGCGTCATGGACCATCGCTGCCCGCACCGCTGCGCGTCTTTGTTCCTCGGGCGCAACGAAGAGGGTGGCCTGCGCTGCATCTATCACGGCTGGAAATACGATGTGGAGGGCAACTGCGTCGATACCCCCAACCTCGCCGATCCCGAATTCAAGAACCGCATCAAGGCCAAGGCCTACAAGACCGTCGAGCGCAACGGCCTCGTCTGGGTCTATATGGGCGAACGGCAGGCAGCGCCGCCGCCCTTGCCGCTGATCGAGGCGACGCTCTTGCCCGAAGCTGAGGTCACGATCAATTTCGTGCAGCGCGAATGCAATTACTTGCAGGCGCTGGAAGGCGATATCGACACGTCGCATTTCGGCTTTCTGCACGCCGGCGGGATCAGCCCCGACGACGTGCCGGACGACAGCC
>DATJUL010000082.1:0-8546 GCA_035502295.1 Allostellaceae bacterium
CCAACGGCGAGGCGCGGTGGTGGCAGATCTGGAATTGGCCGTGGGCGATCCGCTACGACCGGCTGCTTCACGTCATCCGGTGATGCGCGGGGCCCGATCCTGACCGTACCGCTGCGAGAAGCGGCCGACGCCGCGGCCGACGACCCGGAGCGCCTGCTGCGCTACCGCTTCGCCCGGCGCGAGCTGCTGCAGGAGGCGCTGACCCACCCGAGCGCCCTGTCGCCGAAGCAGGGCGGCCGGCGCCCCCGTCGCGCGGCGCCGCCGCGCCACTACGAGCGATTGGAGTTCCTCGGCGACCGCGTGCTCGGCCTCATCGTCGCCGACCTCTTGTGGCGGCGCTTCGACAGCGAGCCGGAAGGGCCGCTGACCCGTCGCCACGGCGACCTCGTGCGACGCGATACGCTGGCCGCGATCGCCCGCGAGATCGGGCTCGACCGCTTTGTGCAGCTGTCGCCGGCCGAGGCCGCGGCGGGGCGTGCTGAGAGCCCGAGCGTCATGGCCGACGCGCTGGAGGCGGTCATCGCGGCGATCTATCTCGATGGCGGCTTCACCGCTGCGGTCGCCTTTGTCGAGCGGCTGTGGGGACCGCGCGTTGCCGCCATGAAATGGCCGCCGCGCGACCCGAAAACGCTGCTTCAGGAATGGGCGCAGGCCCGCGGATTGCCGCTGCCCCTCTACCGGGTGGCGGCAACGAGCGGCCCCGACCATGCCCGGCGGTTTACCGTCACGGTGCGGCTCGCCGACGACGAGGCTGGCGCGACCGCCTCTGCCAAACGCGCCGCCGAAACCGCCGCCGCCGCGGCACTGCTCGAACGCCTGGGCGCCGATGCCGGCAGGACCCCGAAGAGCGCTGCCGAGTGAGCCGTCTCCCGCGCCGCGGGAGAGGGTGGGTGACACGCGCTGCGGCTATGTGGCGCTGATCGGCGCGCCCAACGCCGGCAAGTCGACGCTGCTCAACGCGCTGGTCGGCCGCAAGCTGGCGATCGTGACGCCGAAGGTGCAGACGACCCGCACGCGCCTGCTCGGCCTCGCCATCGAGGAACGGGCGCAGCTGATCTTTGTCGATACCCCGGGGATTTTCGCGCCGCGCCGCCGCCTCGACCGCGCGATGGTCGCCGCCGCCTGGGCCGGCGCGGCCGACGCCGACCAGATCGTGCTGCTGGTCGATGCGAAGCGTCCCGACGCGGCCGACAGCGCGCGCATCGTCGAGCGGCTCGCCGCCAGCGGGCGGCGCGCGATCCTCGCCTTGAACAAGCTCGACCTGATGCGCCGCGACGCGCTGCTCGGCCTCGCCGACCGACTGTTCCGTGCCGGCTGCTTCGACCAGGTATTCATGATCTCGGGTCTCACCGGCGACGGCGTTGCCGATCTGAAGCGCCATCTCGCGGCCGCCGTGCCGCCGGGGCCGTGGCTGTTTCCCGAGGACCAGTTGTCCGACGCGCCGGAGCGCTGGCTGGCGGCCGAAGTCACGCGCGAGCAGGTGTTCCTGCAACTGCACGACGAACTGCCCTATGCCGCGACGGTCGAGACCGAAGCCTGGGACGAGCGGCGCGACGGCAGCGTCAGGATCGACCAGGTCATCTATGTGCGCCGGCCGGGGCAGCGCGCCATCGTGCTCGGCGACAAGGGCCAGCGCATCAAGACGATCGGCGCCCGCGCCCGCGCCGAGTTGGGGCGCCTGCTCGATCGCCCGGTGCACCTTTTCCTGTTCGTCAAGGTGCGCGAGAATTGGCTCGACGACCCCGAACGCTATGCCGCGATCGGCCTCGATTACAATGTCTAGCGCGGTTCCGCGGCCGGTGAGGGGTCGTGCAGTGACGTGTCCTGGCCGCGGACCGGATCGGCGATCGCCGCCGCCAGGCCGCGCACCCCTTTCCATTCGTCGCGCGGCCGCGCCCGGCCGTCGCTGCCGATCTGGTCGATGCCCCAGTAGATCTCCAGGCGATGGCCATCGGGGTCGCGGAACTCGACCGCGAGCTGGCAGCCGGCGCGGCGGCGTCCCTCGAAATCGATCGGAACGCCGCGCCGGCGCAGATGGTCGCGGGCGCGCACGACCTCATCCAGCGTGCCGACCTCGAAGGCGACGTGGTTGAGGTCGGCGTTCTCGGAGTCGCCCGGCGCGCCGCCGACCAGTGCGATGCCGTGATGGTCGGGGTTGCAGCGCAGAAACGCCATGCCGCCCGGCACCATCTCGTCGGGATAGATGTCCGACACCGCAAAGCCGAGCACCTCCGTATAAAACCGCACCGAGCGCGCGACATCGCGCACATTGAGCACGACATGACCGATCTTGCCGATGCGGAACGGCAGGCCGCGCGGGCGGCCCAGCGCCCTCAGCGCGTCGGGGTCGATCCTGGCCGGCGGTTCGTTGATGTCCATCGCTCGATCTCCAGGGCAGGCTGCGACGTGCGCCCGGTTGGACGCGGCGGCCGCAACAGTGCCATATTGCGCCGCGTTTGCAACCGCGCCGCCCGACGAGCGATGCCGTACCTGGTCCGCCTCCTCCTGGCTGCGATGCTGCTCGTCGTCGGCAGTGCGCTGGCGCGGACGCCGGCGCCGCCGGTCAGGGGCTGGCAGGCGGTGCTCGTCGCCGGCGACAACGCCGAGCCGGTGTTCGCCAACGCCGTAGCCGCAATCGACCGCTGGCTCGTCGCCGACGGCGTGCCGCAACGCGCGATCTTTCGCCTGAGCGCGAAGCCGGCCGGGCCGGGGATCGCGCCGGCGACGCTGCCGCGAGTGCTCGCCGCGGTCGCCGCGCTGCACCCGCGTCCCGGTGAGGGCTGCCTTGTGTTCATCACCTCGCACGGCAACCAGCGCGACGGGCTGTTTCTCGCCGACGGCCAGCGGTTTCTCGATCCGGCCAGCCTGGCGCGGGCGCTTGCCGTCGGGTGCCGCGTCGCGCCGACCGCGGTCATCGCATCGGGCTGCTACAGCGGCGCCTTTGCCCGCGGCGCGATGCGGGCGCCGAACCGCGTCATTCTGACCGCGTCGCGCGCCGACCGGCCGTCATTCGGCTGTCGGGTCGGGCGCACCTACACTGTGTTCGACCAATGCCTGATCGCGGCCCTGCCGCAGGCCGCCGATTGGCGCATCGTGTTCCGCCGCGAGCGCCGCTGCGTGCGCCGCAACGAACGGCGCCTGCGCGTCCGGCCGTCGCGGCCGCAGGCCTATTTCGGCGCGGCGGTCAAGGGCCTGGCGCTGCCCTGAGCGGCGGGTTTGCTTGACGCGCGTTCCGGCTCGCCTATCTTTGCGCCGTGAGGCCCGATAGGGAGGGCGCCGTCATGATGCCGAAACGCCAGGCGGAATTCCGCGCCGATTACCGCCCGCGCATCTCGCCGTGGTACAGCGGCCTGCTGCACGTCTTCGTGATCTACGCGATCGGTGCGGCCGCGCTGGCCTATTGCATCCTCCACATCCATCGGCCGAGCTGGGCCGAATGGCTTGTCGTGCCGATCGTGTTTCTCGCCTCCAACGCGTTCGAATGGTGGATCCACCGGTTCGTCATGCACCGGCCGGTCAAGGGCTTCATGGGCATCTACCGGCGCCACACGCTGGCGCATCACCAGTTTTTCACCGACGCCGAACCGACGATCGACACCACGCGCGACTTTCGCATCACGTTCTTCCCGCCCTATGCGTTGGTCACGTTTATCGCGATGTCGATCCCGCCGGCCGTCATCCTGGGCGTTGCGTGGGCGCCCGACGCCGGCTGGCTGCTGCTGTGCACGACGGTCGGCATGTATTTGAATTACGAGCTGTTCCACTGGTGCTGCCACGTCAAGGACGACCGCATCGTGCGCCGCGTGCCGTTTGTCAACTCGCTGCGCCGCCATCATATCGCGCATCACAACCAGGCGATCATGATGGAGAAGAATTTCAACCTGACCTACCCGATCGCCGATTGGCTGTTCGCCACCAGCGACCTCAAGCGCGGCCTTCTCGGCCATCTGTTCAACGGCTACGATTCGCGCTACGTGCGGCGCGATCTGCGCCGGGTGCGCAACAGCGCCGATGCACCGCCGGAATTGACTGGGGCGCGCGCGTGAGCGCGGCGCGGCTCGATAAGCCCCTCGACAAGCTGGGGGCGCCGCCGCAGCGGCTGAAGCGCTCGAAAGCCTCGCTGGTCGGCGGCCTTGCCTGCGCCTCGGGCGCCTTCGTGCTGGCGCTGCTGCTGCTGGGCAGCCCCAGTCCGCTGCATATCCTGATCGCCGTCGTCATCGGCGCCGCGCTTGGCGCCTGGGTCCGCCTCGCCGATCTCTGAGGCGAGCCTATCGGCTGTCGGCGGCGGGGCTGCTGATCGGCACGGTGCGCACCCGCGCCGCGACCGGCGGGCGCACCAGATCGACGTGCAGGAGGCCGTTGTCGAGCCAGGCGCCTTTGACCTCGATCCCTTCGGCCAGCACGAACGAGCGCTGGAACTGGCGCGCCGCGATGCCGCGGTGGAGATAGATGCGCTGCTCGTCGTCGCTCTGTTTGCCGCGGATCACGAGCTGGTTGTCCTCGATCGTGATCGACAGATCGGCCATCGTGAAGCCGGCGACGGCGAGCGTGATGCGCAATGAAGCCTCGCCCAGCTGCTCGATATTGTAGGGCGGATAGCCATCGCCGGACGCCTTGTTGACCCGGTCGAGCGCCCGCTCAAAATGCTCGAAACCTAAGAGCAGGGGCGAACTGAACAGCGGCAGACGCGACATCGGCGGTCTCCTCAAGCGAGCGAGCTTCCGTCGCGGACCCGGAAAAGCGGCGCCCGCGGCGGGAATATCGTTTGGCCCCTGTAATTTGGGGGCGCGGGCGGCGACGATCAAGCAAGCCGCGGGCAGCCGCCGAGGGTTCTTCCGCCGGGCGCCGGCACTGCCCATATTGAGGCACCATCGCCCCGCATCAGCCGCGGATACAAGCCCATGTCGCCTCAATCGCCGTCGCTGCCTCTTAGGTCGCCCGCCGCCGTTTGGCGGAAACGTTGGGCCGCGTGGCCGGTGCTCTTCTTCTGCCTCGCGCTGGCCTTTGCGCCGGGCCTCGCCGAGGCACGCGCCGGCCATTCCTTCGGCGGGCATTCGTTTTCCGGCTTCGGCAGCCGCGGTTCGCGCACCTTCGAGCCGAACGGCGCCGGCGCGATCTCGCGCAGCGCGGCGGGCTACGGCCATTCCGGTTACGGCTACGGCGGCAGCTTTTTTTCGCGGCATCCGTTTCTGACCGGTCTGTTCGGCGGCTGGCTTGGTTCGATGCTGTTCCGCGGCATGGGGCCGTTCGGCTGGGCATTCGGCGGTCTCTTTCATCTGGTGATCCTCGGCTTCCTCGCGTGGCTCGTCTTCCGCCTGATATCCCGCGCTTCTGGGCTGCGGGGCGGAGCGGGGTGGGGCGCGGCGATGCCGCGCGCCGCCGGCGCCGCGGCGGCGCCGACGACCTATTATCGCGGTGAGGACACGACCGTTGACGACAGCGATCTCAACGATTTCCAGGCAATCCATGCGGCCGTACAGGAAGCCTGGAGCCGCGGCGATCTCGCCCGCCTGCGGACGCTGATGACGCCCGAGATGCTCGGCTATTTCTCCGAGGAGCTGACCAAGAACGCGAGCCAAGGGGTGCAGAACATCGTCTCCAACGTGCGCCTCATAAAAGGCGACGTGACCGAGGCGTGGGACGAGGGCGATCTCGAATACGCCACCGCCTATCTGCGGTGGAGCGCGGTCGATCAGGTCGTCCGCCTCGGCGCCGGCCCCGGCAGGCCCGACCTCGTGGTCAGTGGCGACCCGCGCGTGCCGGTCGACCAAGAGGAGACGTGGACCTTTGTGCGCGAGCGCGGCGGGCGTTGGCTGTTATCGGCGATCCAGCAGGTGTGAGATGTCGGACAATCCGTTTTTCGCGGCGTGGGCGACGCCGTTCGAGCTGCCGCCGTTCGACCTGATCCGGCCGGAGCATTTCCCGCCCGCCTTCGATCGCGGCATGGCGGAACAGAGGGCCGAGATCGCGGCGATTACCGGCGCCGCCGCGATGCCCGATTTCGCCAACACGCTCGAGGCGCTGGAGCGCAGCGGCCGGCTCCTGGCGCGGGTCGGCCGCGTCTTCAACAACCTGACCGGCAGCGCGACGAACGAGGCGCTGGAGGCGATCGACCGCGACTACGCGCCAAAGCTCGCGGCGCATCACCTGAAGATCGCGCTCGACCCCGGCCTCTTCGCCCGGATCGATGCGCTTAACCGCGACAGGGACCGGCTCGGCCTCGCGCCCGACCAGCTTCGCCTGTTGGAGCGCCATCATCTGCGCTTCATCCGCAACGGCGCGCTGCTGGCGCCGGAAGAGAAGGCGCGCATGGCGACGATCACCGAACGGCTCGCGAGTTTGCACACGCTGTTCGGCCAGAACGTGCTGCACGACGAGGACGAATGGCGCCTCGTGCTCGACGACGGCGACCTCGACGGCCTGCCGGAATTTGCCCGCGCCGGCGCCGCTGCCGCGGCGCGCGAGGCCGGCCTCGACGGGCAGTACGTCATCACGCTGGCGCGCTCATCGGTCGAGCCGTTCCTGACATTCTCGGCGCGCCGCGACCTGCGCCAGACGGCCTACGAGGCGTGGGCGGCGCGCGGCGCGCAGGCGGGCGCCTACGACAACCGGCCGCTCATTCGCGAGATCGTGGCGTTGCGCGCCGAGCAGGCCCGTCTCCTCGGCTATGCCGATTACGCTGCCTACCGCCTCGCCGACACGATGGCGGAGACGCCGGAAGCCGCGGAGGACCTGCTGCGCCGCGTCTGGCAGCCGGCCAAGCACAAGGCGGCCGAGGAGCGCGCCGAATTGACCGAACTGGCCCGCGCCGACGGCCTCAACGAGCCCGTCGCGCCGTGGGACTGGCGCTATTATGCCGAACAGGTGCGGCAGCGCAAATATGCCCTCGATGAAGCCGAGCTGAAGCCCTATTTCGTGCTCGACAACATGGTGGCGGCCGCGTTCGACAGCGCCGCGCATCTGTTCGGCGTCGATTTCGTCGCGCGGCCGGATTGCCCGGTCTATCACCCGGACGTGCGCGCCTTCGAGGTGCGCGAGCGGGCGGCCGGCCGGCCGATCGGCCTCTTCCTGCATGACAATTTCGCGCGGTCCGGCAAGCGCTCCGGCGCCTGGATGAGCAGCTACCGCAACCAGGAGGCGCTCGACGGCGAGGTGTTGCCGATCGTCGTCAACAACAACAATTTTGTGAAGGGCGCGCCGACGCTCCTGTCGTTCGACGACGCGCACACGCTGTTTCACGAGTTCGGCCACGCGCTGCATGGCCTCTTGTCGCGCGTGCGCTATCCGTCGCAATCGGGGACCGCGGTGCGGCGCGATTTTGTCGAGTTCCCGTCGCAGGTCTTCGAGCATTGGCTGACCGTGCCGGAGACATTGCGCCGCTATGCCCGGCATTATGAGACCGGCGAGCCGCTCTCCGAAGCGACCGTCGAACGGCTGCTCGCGGCGGCGAATTTCAACCGCGGCTTTGCGACGGTCGAATACGCCGCCTGCGCGATGCTCGATCTCGACCTGCATTCCCGGCCCGATCCGGGCGACCTCGACATCGAAGCCTACGAGAGGGAATTTCTCGCGAGGATCGGCATGCCGCCGGAGATCGGCTTGCGCCATCGCCCGGCGCATTTCCAGCACCTGTTCGCCGGCGCCGGCTATGCCGCGGGCTATTACGCCTATCTGTGGGCCGAGGTGCTCGACGCCGACGGGTTCGCCGCCTTTACCGACGCGGGCGACCCGTTCGACCCGGCGCTCGCGGCGAGGCTGCGCGCGATCTACAGCGCCGGCGACACGCAGGACCCGATGACGCTCTACCGCGCGTTGCGTGGCCGCGATCCCTCGATCGCGCCGCTCCTCCAGCAGCGCGGCCTCGCCGACGCGGCATAGGGTGCGGCGGCCGGCTTTCGCGGCTATCATCGCATCTCTCTCAGAGGAAGGAGATGCCTGATGGCGAACATCCCCGGCGTCGTGACCGATACCAGCCGCATCAAGGGCGGCGTCATTTCATTGCAGAGCGGCGGCACGCAGATCGCCGCTTATCTCGCGACGCCCAACCAGCCCGGCAATTATCCCGGCATCGTCGTGATCCAGGAAGCCTTCGGCCTCGTCGATCACATCTGCGACCTCGCGCGGCGCTTCGCGAACATCGGCTACAACGCGGTGGCGCCGGCGCTCTACTGGCGGCGCGGCGGGCCGAGCAATCCGGAAGACATCAACACCGTGTTCCCGGTCATGTTCGGATTGCCGGACAGCGAGGCGGTGCAGGATCTGGAAGCCGCGGCCGACTGCCTGCGCGCGCTTCCCGGCGCCACCGGCAAAATCGGCGCGATCGGCTTCTGCTCGGGCGGTCGGCACACGCTGCTCTTTGCCGGCAGCAGCCGCAAGGTCGATGCGGCGATCGATTGCTGGGGCGGCTTTATCAACCGCGCGACGCCCGACGCCGAGACGACCGCGTCGCGGCCGAAGCCGCCGCTCGATATGGTCGGCCAGCTCAACTGCCCGCTGTTCGGCGTGTTCGGCGCCGAGGACCAGAACCCGGCGCCGGCGCTCGAAGC
>DATJUL010000083.1:0-4743 GCA_035502295.1 Allostellaceae bacterium
GCGATCGCGCTGTGGCTCGGCGATGGCGGGATCAGCATGGAAAGCGCCAATGGCAGCCGCGGCGACCGCCCGTGGGTGCCGCACCCGATCTCGGCGCGGGAGCGCGCCCGCCTCGCCGCTCTCAAGTCTCGAGCGGAAAGCCCTCCGAAATGATGCAGTTTTCGAGAATGAAGCGGCCGCGATCAGGCAGCCGGCGCTCGCGCGCGAAGCGTTCGAACGCGCCGGTGATCGCCTCGGGCCGCCGGTTGCCGCCGCGCGGCAGGTACTGGATCAGATTGTCGCGAAAGCCGCGGCGGGTCACGTAATAGGTATCGAGGCCGCGGCCGCGCGCCACCGCCTGCAGCGCTTCGGCCATCGGCTTGACCGCCCGGTTCGTTGCGAAATCGGCCCAGTTTGTCGCCAGGCACCCGCCCGGTGCCACGGCGTCGATCGCCCGCGCCCAGAACCCATCGTCAAACGGCGCCGGCCCCCGCGCATCGTAAAGATCGACCAGGACGACATCGAACTGCCGGGCGTTGGCCGCCAGATAGTGCTGCGCCGGTTCGATGACGACGCTCTGGCTCAGATAGAACCACCGCTTTGCGATTCCGACGACGCTCTCCTCCGCATCGACCAGCGTCGTCGCGCACTCCGGCAGATAGGCCCGCAGAAAGCGCCACATCGCGGCGCCGCCGACCCCGAGCAGCAGCGCCGTCAGCGGCCGCTCGGCGAGCGCAAAGGCCAGCGACATCAGCCGCTCGTAATGAAAGACGAGATGCGAGGGGTAGAGCAGGTCCATGCTCGACTGCTCGGTCAGTTGCGGCTCGTCGGGATCGGCCGCGCCGAACGACGGCCCGAACGAGCCGAACGTGCGGTAATGCCGCACGCCGCGATCGAAATCGACGACAAACAGCGGTGCGCCAAAGGCTGCCGCCGGACGCAGGATCCTGAGTCGCGAGCCGGCGCCGAAATAATCGGCGATCAGCTGCCGCCAACGCGGGTCGTCGTGCGCGCGCATCGGCGATCAGCGGGTCGCGGGCCGGCAGACGTAAACCGGTTGGTTGATCACATCGCGACTCCATACGCCGATCGTGCCGGGCGGGCAGGTGACGCCGGGCGGCGGCGCGGCAGAACGAGCCGCGACAGGCGAGGGCGGCTTTGCCGCCATCGCCGGAACCGGCGGCTGCGGCGCCCCCAGGCGGCCGGACGGCGGCGGTTTTGCTGTTGTCGCCGGCTGCGGCTGCGGCAGCGGCCGCGCGACAATCGCCGGCGGCGTCGTTGCGGCCTGCCCGCTGTGGACGACGACCGGCGGGCTGGCGGCGATGACCGGCGCCGGCGCCTGGCGCGGCGCACAGCCGACGAGGCACAGCGGCGCGGCCAGCACCAGCGCCAAACGCCGCGCCCGCCGGCCGCCGCCGCGCCGGCGGCTGTATTGCCCGATGTGCGCCATGCCCCCTCCGCGCCCTTCTCCCTCGGAAATTATCGCGCGCCGTTGCGGCGGGGAATGCTGCGCGTCGGCGTGCGTTGCAACGCCCGCGCCGGCGCTAGCAACCGGCCTCGGCGACCGCGCAGAAATCATCCGCCTTGAGGCTGGCGCCGCCGACGAGCGCGCCGTCGACCTCGGGGTGCGCCAGGATGTCGCCGGCGTTGCCTGGGTTGACCGAGCCGCCGTAGAGGATGCGCGTGCCCGGCGGGATGCGGCTGCGGATTGCGGCATGCATGTCGGCGATGTCGGCCATCGTCGGGGTCAGCCCGGTGCCGATCGCCCAGACCGGCTCATAGGCGACGACCAGCCGCCCGGCATCGGCGCCGTCGGGCAGCGAGCCGGCGAGCTGGCGCGCGACAATGTCGAGCGCCCGCCCGGCCTCGCGCTCGGCGCGCGTCTCGCCGACGCACAGGATCGCGACGAGGCCCGCCCGCCAGGCGGCGGCGACCTTGCCGCGCACCGCCGCATCGCTTTCGCCGTGGCCGTGGCGCCGCTCGGAATGCCCGAGAACCACATGACTGCACCCGGCATCCTTCAGCATCTCGGCGCTGATGTCGCCGGTGAACGCGCCCTTCGGTTCGGCATGGCAATCCTGGCCGCCGAGCATGACGCCGCTGCCGGCAATCGCCGCGCCGACGACGGCGAGGAGGGTTGTCGGCGGGCATACGAGCAGCTCGCAGCGCGGCGTGCCCGTCGCCCGTGCCGCCACCGCGCGGGCCAACGCCACCCCATCGGACAAGAGCCCGTTCATCTTCCAGTTGCCGGCCACAAGCCGTTTTCGTTCAGGCATTTGGATTCTCCCTGGGCGACGCCGCGGCGGCGGCCGTCGGCAGTTGCGGACGGGCCGTGTCCTCTCTATGTTCGCCTCAACGATCACATTCGGATCGGGCCGCGGTCAACCCGCACCGATCTCATTGAGGCCGGACCGTCCAGCCATGATGCAAGCGATCCGCGGCAGAGCGGGCTCGATCATCGTCAAAATCCTGTTTGGATTGTTGATCATCTCGTTCGGCTACTGGGGAATTTATGTGCGTTCGCCGTTCGGCGGCGGGACCTCCTCCAACACGACCGTCGCGACCGTCGGCGGCCAATCGATCAGCGCCGAGGAACTGCAGCGCGCCCTGCAGCCGACGATCGAGCGGCTGCGCGCCCGGTTCGGCGGCACGCTCGATCCGGCGCAACTGAAGGAGCTGGGAGTCACGCAGTCGGTCCTCGACCAGCTTATCGACAACAGCCTGCTCGACCAGGAAGCCGGACGCCTCGGCCTCGCGGTGCCGGACTCGGTGATCCGCGCGGCGATCTACGAGAACCCGAATTTCCGCGGCCCCGACGGCCGCTTCGACCGGCAGCGTTTCGACGAGATCCTCGCGATGAACCGCCTGTCCGAGCCGCAGCTGGTCGCCGATCTGCGCCGCGACATCCCGCGCACCGACCTGCTGCAGGCGATTGTCGCCGGCGTCCGCATATCGCCGCAGGTCGTCGATATCATTTACAAGTACCGCAACCAGCAGCGCCTCGCCGATATCGTTGCGTTCCCGGCCGCCGCGGTCGGCAATGTCGCGCCGCCGAGCGCGGCCGACCTGCAGAAATTCTACGACGCGCACAAGGATTCGTACCGGGCGCCGGAGTATCGCGGCTTTGCGATCGCCAGCCTGTCGCCCGACGACGTGACATCGTCGGCGCCGATCCCGGAAGACAAGCTGCGCCAGGCCTGGGAGCAGCGCAAGGACGAGTTCGGCAAACCGGAAGAGCGTGACATCCAGCAGATCCTGGCGCCGAGCGAAGCCGTCGCCAAACAGGCCGAGGCGGCGCTAAAGACCGGCAAAAGCTGGCAGGAGGTCGCGACGACGATCGCCAAAGAGGCGCCGGACACGATCGATCTCGGTCTCCTGTCGCAAAAGGAAATCCTGCCCGCGCTGGGCGATGTCGCGTTCAAATTGCCGCTCGATGTGCCGAGCCCACCGATCGAGAGCCCGCTCGGCTGGCACATTCTGCGGGTCACGAAAATCCTGCCGGCGACCACGATGACGTTTGCGCAGGCCAAACCCAAGCTTGAAAAGGCGCTGAGAACGGAAGATGCGGTCAACCGCCTCGCGACGATCGGCAACAACGCGGATGACGGCCTCGCCGGCGGGTTGAGCCTCGCCGCGGATGCCAAGAAGTTCGGCCTGAAGCTCGTGACCGTGCCGGCCGTCGATCAGCAGGGACTCGGCCCCGACGGCAAGCCGGTCAAGCTGCCGGTCGCGGCCGCCGACGTGCTAAAGACCGTGTTTGCGACCAACGAAGGCGACACCAGCCGGGTCACCGATACCAGCGACGGCGCGATTTTTGCGGTCACGGTCGACAAGATCATGCCGCCGGCAGTGCGCCCGCTCGCCCAGGTCAAGGCCACGGTCGCGGCCGACTGGCTCGCCGAGCAGAAACGCGACATCGCCATAAAGAACGCGAAGGCGCTCGCCGCTGCGGTGCGCCCCGGCGAGCCGCTCGCCAAGGAAGCCGCCGCCAAGGGCCTCGCGCTCTTAAAAGTCGGACCGCTGGTGCGCACGCCGCTGCCGGGCGCGGCGATCCCGCCCGAGCTGGTGGCCCGCCTGTTTGCCGCCAAGCCCGGCGGGGTCGTCACCGTCAGCGACGCGACGGGGGCCTATGCCGCGCAGTTGAAGGCGATCGACACGCCGACGACGGTGCCGCCCGGCGCCGCGGCCTCGATCGCGCAGCAGCTCGGCGACGAGGCGCGGCTCGACATCGCGAAGCAGTACACCGCCGGGCTGCGCCGGGATTTTCCGGTCTCGGTCAACCAGACGGTGCTAGACCGCATGTTTTGACGGTGACCACTCGGGGACCGCGCGGGCGGATTTCGCTGGGCGCCGCTGCCCGGTTCAAGGCGGCGAAGCCGGCACCGGGACGCCCGGGATTTTGACGCGCACCGCGCCCAAATGGTTGCGGCTGGTGAAATAGAGGGTCTTCCAGTCGTCGCCGCCGAACGCGATGTTCGTCGTCGCCGGCGCGCCATGGATGATGCGGCCAAGCTTGCGGCCCGTCCCATCCATGATCCAGATGCCGCCGGCGCCGCCGCAATAGACGTTGCCGTTGACATCGACCTTCATGCCGTCGGGAACCCCCGGCTCGGCCCCGCGCAAATCGGCGAACACGCGGTCGGTGTGCTTCGCCAGCATGCCGCTCGGCAACAGCTCGAACGCGCGGATGTGGGCGCGCCGCGTATCGTTGATGTAGAGCAGCGTTTCGTCGGGCGAGAAGGCGAGGCCGTTCGGCAGCACGAA
>DATJUL010000084.1:0-2275 GCA_035502295.1 Allostellaceae bacterium
GCGCGACAAACACCGACAGCTTCAGCGGCGACAGCCGCCCGCGGTAGTCGTTCCACGGGTATTTGATCGACGCGCTCGGCATGGGCCCTCACAGCGGCGGCTTGATCCCGTGGCTCTCGACATACATGAAGAGGGCCGTCAAATGGCCGTCCGGCGCCTTGCCGGCGACCACGAACACCGCAGCGCCCGGCTTCAGGAGGCGGCGCGATCCGGCAACGGAGGCGAGCACCGGCACATTGGGGCCGATGCTGTATTGCGATTGGCCGTTCTTCAGCTTGACATGCACCACATCGCCTTTGGGCGCCTTCATGACGGTGCCGACCGTGGCGTTGGTCATGACGCTGTCGGCGCCGAGGTCCCAAGGGAACTGCCGGTCGCCGCCGGGGGTCGGGCGCGGCATGATGCGCACCTCGATCGCATGGATCTTGCCGTCGGTACCGCGGATCCCGGTTGAGGCGAGGAAATCGCCCGGCTTGATATCGGCCAAGCGTCTTCTGGCGAGGGTGTTGATGCGGGTTTTTGCGGTCAGCAGCACGGTCGCGTCGCTGCCGGCGCGGGTCTTTATCGTCAGCGCGCTGCCGGCGAACGCGGCGATCGTGCCGCGGATGCGCTGCGGCGGCGGCGTCTGCGCCAGGGCCGGCGCGGCGACAAACACGAGCAGCGCCGCGGCGGCAAATTTCCGAAGCATTACGGTCCCCCCTCTGTCCTGAGGGCATCAAATGGGAGCGGCGGAGCGGTTTTCAAACCGGAGGCGTTTATACATATACAGCACGTTTATCAAATGTTGATTCCGCTGACGACAGCCCATATATCGGGCCT
Organism: Allostellaceae bacterium; assembly: GCA_035502295.1. GTDB lineage: Bacteria > Pseudomonadota > Alphaproteobacteria > ATCC43930 > CGMCC-115725 > DATARH01. The sequence continues at coordinate 820 of DATJUL010000084.1, forward strand.
CGGCGGGTCACAGCACCGGAGAGCGGGATGAGCGAGCAGCACGGACCGGCCGCGATCGATTGGAAGACGCACGGGGTCAAGGTCATCCCCGGCGATCGGCTCGACCCCAACACGGCGCAGACACCGGGCATGGACCGCGCCGCCGCGATCGACTTTGTTCGCGCCGGCGCGCGGAAATTGTGGGCCGGAACGGTCAAAATTCACCCCGACGCGAAGACTGGCGCGCATCATCACGGTGCGCTCGAAAGCGTCATTTATGTGATCAAGGGCCGGGCGCGCATGCGCTGGGGCGATCGGCTCGAATACGTCGCCGAAGCCGGCCCCGGCGATTTCATCTTTGTGCCGCCCTATGTGCCGCATCAGGAGATCAACGCGCTCGCCGAGGAAACCCTCGAATGCGTGCTGGTGCGCAGCGACAATGAGAATGTCGTCGTCAATCTCGCTATCGAGCCGGTCGAGAAGCCCGAAGCGGTGCGCTGGATCGATCCCGTCCATCCGCACGGGTGAGTCTTCGTCGCCGCCGGTCAGCCGCCGAGCGTGACGCCGACGAGGCGGCCGATGCCGTAGGTGATGCCGGCCGCGGCGTAGCCGATCAGGAGTTGCCGGCTGCTCGAAAAGACGATGCCGCGGCCGGTGAACAGCGAGGTGCCGGCGCCGATCAAGACGAGCGCGACGCCGCTCGCCGCCAGCGCCGCGGCCAGCGCCGCCCAGCCGGCGAGCGTGAAATACGGCGCCACCGGAAAGATCGCGCCGGCCGCGAACAATCCGAACGAGGCGGCTGCCGCCGCCCATGGCGAACCGCCGAGTTCCTCGGGGTTGATGCCCAATTCCTCGCGCGTCAGCGTGTCGAGCGCGGTTTTCTTGTTGGCCATCAGCCGCTCGGCGAGGGTGCGCGCGGTCGCCTCGTCGAGCCCCTTCGCCTGGTAGATGAGCACCATCTCCTCAAGCTCTTCCTCAGGAATGCGCTGCAATTCGTCGGCTTCGACCGCGATCTGCTGCTGCGCCAGTTCGCGCGAACTGGTCACCGACAGCCATTCGCCCATCGCCATCGAGCAGGCGCCGGCGACGAGGCCGGCGAGGCCGGTCAAGAGGATCGTGCCGCCGGCAGCTTCGGCGCCGGCGACGCCCATGACGAGGCTGAGATTGGACACCAGCCCGTCATTGGCGCCGAGCACGGCGGCGCGCAGCGCGTTGCCGCCGGAGCGGTGGCGGCCTTCGAGCCGCGCCAGCGCGCTGCCGGTGGCGCCGCCCGGCAGCGCCGCCGCCATCGCCTCGACGACCCGGTTGTGCGACCGCTCGGCTGCCGGCAGGCCGCCGGCGACCGCCTCCGGCTGTTGGTCGTATTGCCCGATATCGCGCTGTTCCAAGGTGCTCAGCGTCGGCAACACAAACCCCGGCCCAAAGCGATGTGCCAGCCAGATGAGGGCGCGCGTGCGCCAGCCCGGCCGCAGCGCCG
>DATJUL010000085.1:0-8371 GCA_035502295.1 Allostellaceae bacterium
ATGACCAACTCGGTCAGCAGCGCGGTCGCCGTCGCCCTCGAAGAGGTGGGGCAGCGCTACAAGGTGATCTGCATGTGCTCCACCACGGCGTCCAACACGACGACCGGCGTGAGCTGCCAGCGCTTCGGCTTCCGGTTGATGCCCGACAACTATATGCTCGCCGAGGGGCTGGCTCCGGTCCTCGCCAAGCATCTCGGCCACAACCTCAAGGCGGCCTACCTGGTGCCCGATTATATCTTCGGCACCAGCCTGTTCAACTCGTTGAAAGCGGCCTTCGCGAAATACGGTTGGACGGTCGCCAACGAGCAGCTGCCGCCGCTCGGCACCACCGATTTCAGCAGCTATCTCTTGAACATCGCCAACAGCGGCGCGGACGTCATGTTCAACGAAACCGCCGGCGCCGATTCGGTCACCTCGACAAAGCAGGCCATGCATTTCGGTATCACGAAGAAAATGAAATACGTGATTCCGCTGTTCAGCGGCTTCGCCGGCAAGGAATTGGGAACCGAGCTGCTCGCGGGTAAATATGGCGCCGAGCCGTGGTGGTGGGGCATGGAGGAAAAGTATCCGCAGGCGAAACTCTTCAACGCAGCTTTCTACAAGAAGTATGGCTATATGCCACGCTTCCCCGCTGCCAACACTTACGACAGCATCATGATGTGGGCGGTTGCGGTCGAACGCGCCGGCACGTTCTATCCGCCCGAGGTCATCAAGGCGCTCGAATCCGGACACAAGGTCAATACAAGCCGCGGCGAAGTGTATTTCCGGGCCGGCGACCACCAGGGCGTCAGCCCCGTGCCGATCCTGCAAGGCAACAGCAAGGCGGAAATGAAAGGACCGGAAGATTTTTTCAAGATCGTCGGGATCGTGCCGGGCGAGCAGCTGATGGTGCCGCTCGACAAGAGCGGCTGCCATATGCCGTCGGTCACAGCGGCCTGACCGCCGTTGCCGCACCGCAACCAGGCTGACCGGACGCCCCGCTGATGCCGACCGCTGCGCAGTTTCTGTCGCAGGCTTTCAGCGGGTTTGCGTTCGGCAGCCTGTTGGCGCTGGTGAGCAGCGGGTTGACGATCATTTTCGGCACGCTCGGGTTCGTCAACTTCGCTCACGGCGCGATGTTCATGCTCGGCGCCTATGCGGCCTTTGTCGTGTTGGCGCACACGCATTCGTTCATCTTGGCGCTGCTGGCTGGCGCCGCAGTGCTGCTGGTCGTCGCGGTCGTGCTCGAACGCGGCCTCATCCGCTTTTTTTACGCAAGGCCGCCGGAGGACCAGCTGCTGGTGACGTTCGGCCTCTCGGTCATGCTGGTCGAGGGCATGCGCTTTTTCTTTGGCAGCGACAGCCAGCGGGTGTCGCCGCCGGCATGGGGCGACGGGATCGTCAACTTTTTCGGCCTGTTCTATTACCCGCTGTATCGCGTCGAAGTCATCGGCATCGCCGCGGTGTTCCTGCTCGCGCTCTATGTCTTGTTGTACCATACTTCGCTGGGGCTCACGGTGCGGGCGGGTATCGAAGACCGGCTGATGGTCGGCCTGCTCGGTATCGACGTGCGACGCATGTTTCTGATCGTTTTTGCGGTCGGCGCGATAGCGGCGGGCGTCGCCGGCGTCATCTACGCGCCGATGACCGCCGTGATCCCCGATATGGGCACGCCATTCCTGGTCGAGGCCTTTGTTGTCGTTGTCATCGGCGGTCTCGGCTCCTTTGGCGGCGCCATCGTCGGCGGGCTGGTCGTCGGCGAATTGCTGAGCCTGACGACAGTATTCGCGCCCTCCTACTCGCAGGCGTCGATCTATGCCGTCATGACGCTGGTTCTGGTGATGCGGCCGCGCGGTCTGTTCGGAGCGCCGGGGCGGGTATGAGCGCGAGCGTCCTTTCGCAGCGTGGCGGCCGTTGGCTTCCCGAGATCATCGTCCTCCTCCTTCTGATCGCGCTGCCGTTCGGTTTTGCCGCAGCATTCTCGTCGGTCGATCTGCTGAGCCGCATCCTCTTGTGGGGCCTGTTCGGCATCGGCTTCGACCTGCTGTTCGGCTACAGCGGTCTCTTATCGTTCGGCCAATCCGCATTCTACGGCACCGGCGGCTTCATAACCGCCTATCTCCTGACCAGCCACGTGCTGAGCAATGTCTGGCTGGCGATTGTTGCCGGCGTTGTCGCGGCGTCGCTGTTCAGCCTCGTCGTCGGGTTTCTCGCGCTCAGGCGCGTCGGCCTCTATTTTGCGATGATCACGCTGGCCTTTGCCCAGCTATCGTATTTTGTTGAGAATTCGCCGCTGGCGCAGTGGACCGGCGGCGAGAACGGGCTTCCCGGCGTGACGTTCCCGGTCATTCATTTGGGGCCCGTGTACTTCGCGTTCAGCAGTAGCTGGCGGATCTACGAACTGATCGCGACGCTGTTCTTTTTTGGTTACGTGCTGGCGCGGTTTATCGTGTGCTCGCCGGTCGGTGCGGTGCTGAGCGGTATTCGCCAGAACGCGAACCGCACCGCCGCACTCGGTCATTCGGTTCCCGGCTATAAACTCTCGGCGTTCGTGCTGGCCGCCGCTTATGCCGGGCTTGCCGGGGCACTGCTCGGGATTTTTCAAAACTATATGCCGCCCGACGCGTTCTCTCTCGATACCTCGGCCCAACTCGTTCTCCAATCCGTCATCGGCGGCGTCGGGACCTTGCTCGGCCCCGCGATCGGCGCCGCGGTATGGCTCTTCCTGCGCTCCGAGTTGCAGCAGATTCCGGGGATCGGCGCCTTATGGATGTTCATCCTCGGTGCCATTTTCGTGCTGCTGGTGACGCTTCTGCGCAAGGGGCTTTACGGCGCGCTGATCGGCTTGTGGCGGCCGGCCGCCGAGCGGCGGTCGCCGCAGCGCGCGCCGCCGCTCCAAGTGGCGCGCCCGAGACCGGCCGCGCCGCCGATCCCTCGCTCGGCCGGGTCCGCGGCGGCGGCGGCCCTGGAGGCGCGGGCGGTCAGCAAGGGTTATGGCGGCATCCGGGCGGTGACCGAGGTGTCGTTGGCGGTGCCGGCGGGCGAGATTTACGCCGTGATCGGGCCGAACGGCGCCGGCAAGAGCACGTTTCTGCGCCTGTTATCCGGTGAGGAGACGCCCGACGCGGGCCGCATCCTGCTCTCCGGGCATGACATCACCGGCCACGGCGTGACCGCCGTCAACCGGGCCGGCATCGCCAAGAGCTATCAGATCAACCAGCTGTTCACCGATCTGACCGCACGGCAGAATCTGCGCATCGCGGCGCTCGGCCGCGCGCGCGGCACGTTGCGCTTGGATGTGTTTCGTCGCGCCGACGGCATCGCCGCGGTCGAGCAATCGATCGCCGGGCTGATCGACGAACTCGGGCTTGCCGACAGCGCCGATCTGCCGGTCGCGACGCTGGCCTACGGCGAAAAGCGCCGCATCGAACTGGGTCTCGCGCTGGCGACGCAGCCTTCGGTGCTGTTGCTCGACGAGCCGCTGGCCGGCCTCGCGCCGGGCGAGCGGCAGGAGATCATCCGCCTGATCCGCCGCCTTGCCGAGGGCCGCACGATCGTGCTCGTCGAGCACGACATGGATGCCGTGTTTGCGCTGGCGGCGCGCATCATGGTCATGCACGAGGGCGGCCCGCTCGCCGAGGGGACGCCGGCGGAAATCCGGCGCAACCCGCAGGTGCGCCGCGCCTATCTCGGGGGCGTCGCAGCGCATGTCGATGCTTGAGGTCGAGGGGATCAACAGCTTTTACGGCGATTCCCACGTGCTGTTCGACATCAACCTGGAAGTTCGCGAGCACGAGGTTGTCGCGCTCTTGGGACGCAACGGCGCCGGCAAGACGACAACGCTGAAGACGATCGCCGGCATGATCCGATCGCGTAGCGGAGCGATCCGCTTTGCCGGCGAGCCGATCGATCGCCTGCCAGCCCATCTGATCGCGCGCCGTGGTCTGCAATTGGTGCCCGAAGAGCGGCGCATTTTCACGACATTGACGGTCGAAGAGAATTTGCGGCTGGCGGCGCTGACCGAGGCCGAACCGCGGCCGCTCAACGAAATGTTCGAGATCTTTCCGCGGCTGCGCGAGCGGCGGCGCTCGAACGGCGCCACGCTGTCGGGCGGCGAGCAGCAGATGCTGGCGATCGCCCGCGCGCTGATCCGCGCGCCGCGGCTGATGCTGCTCGACGAGCCGTTCGAGGGGTTGGCGCCGGTCATCGTCGAGGACCTGGTCGCATTGTGCCGCCGCCTCGCAGAGGAGGGGGCGACGATTCTTATCGTCGAGCAGGACGTGCGCTCGGCGCTGATGCTGGCAAAGCGCGTCTATGTACTGAACAACGGCCACCTGGTGTTCACCGGCACGCCCGCAGAATTGCAGGCGGACCCCGAGCTTACCAGCCGGTATCTCGGCATCGGCGCCGAGACCGACAGCTTGTAGCGCGTCTATCGGACGTGCTCACCGCTGCGGCTCGCATTCGGCTGGCAGCCAATCGCCGAGGATCTGGTCTTCGGTATAGCTGGTCGAGCCGATGCGGGCGAGCGCGTTGGGGTCGAGTTCGCCATAGTCGCGACGATCGGCGATGACCTTGCGAAAAACGCGCCGCGTTTCCGCCCCGATCGCGGCCGAAACCTCATTTTTCAGGCTCGGGCTGTCTTCGAGCACCCGCTCGATTTCGCTTCGGGCGTCCAGGACCGAGCCGATCCAGCCTCGCCGCGGGTTCGCAGCAGGCGAATTTTCCAGCTTCAGCAAATGCTCGATGATGCGTCCGATCTGGCTTTTTAACGCGCTGCGCTGCGAGATGCCCAAGCTTTCGATCTCCTCGGCGAGGTTCTCCCAATCGAGCTGATGGTTGGCTCCATCCCGCGCCGCGGCGCGCAGCGCCGCCGCTTGCTCCGTCGACCACAGCGCGAAATCGGAGCGGTACAGCGTCTTTAGAGCCGACATGCTGCAATCTCTCACAGAATGAACCGCGACAGGTCGGCGTTCTTTGCCAGCGCGCCGACGCGCTCCTTCACATAGGCCGCGTCGATTGCAACCGCCGTGCCGCTCGGCTGGTCCGACGCGGTGAAACTGATCTCTTCCAAGAGGCGCTCCAAGATCGTGTGCAGGCGGCGAGCGCCGATATTCTCGACCGTCGCGTTGATCTGTTCGGCGAGCAGCGCGATCTCGTCGATCGCGTCGCTGCGGAAATCGAGGTCGATCCCTTCGGTGCCGAGCAGTGCCTTGTATTGCTTGATGAGACTGGCTTCCGGCTCGACCAGGATGCGGCGCAGATCGCTGCGGTCGAGCGCCTTCAGTTCGACGCGGATCGGCAGCCTGCCCTGCAGTTCCGGCAACAGGTCGGACGGCTTTGCCATATGGAAGGCGCCCGACGCGATGAACAGGATGTGGTCGGTCTTGATCGCGCCGTGCTTGGTCGCGACTGTCGTCCCCTCGATCAGCGGCAACAGGTCGCGTTGCACGCCCTCGCGGCTGACATCGGCGCCGGTATAACCGCCGCCGCGCTCGCTGCGGCCGCAGATCTTGTCGATCTCGTCGAGAAACACGATGCCGTTCTGCTCGGCCGCCGCGATCGCCTCGCGCACGACCCGGTCCTGATCCAGGAGTTTGTCGCTCTCTTCGGCCATCAGCACGGTGTGGCTGTCGGCGACGGTCATCGTCTTCGACTTCTGACGGCCGCCGAACGCCTTGCCGAAAATATCCCCTAGATTGAGCATGCCCATCTGTGCTCCGGGCATGCCCGGGATCTCGAAGGTCGGCAGGCTCGCCGCGGCGCCTTCGGTCACGCTGACCTCGATCTCGCGCTCGTTGAGCGCGCCCTCGCGCAGCATCTTGCGGAATTTCTGGCGAGTCTCGGCGCTGGCGTTCGTGCCGACCAGCGCATCGAGCACGCGCTCCTCGGCGGCCAGTTCGGCCCTGGCCTCGACCTGCCTGCGCAGGCGCTCGCGGGTCATCGCGATCGACACCTCGACGAGATCGCGGGCGATCTGCTCGACATCGCGGCCGACATAGCCGACCTCGGTAAACTTCGTCGCTTCGACCTTGAGGAACGGCGCTTCGGCGAGGCGCGCGAGCCGCCGGGCGATCTCGGTCTTGCCGCAGCCCGTCGGGCCGATCATCAGGATGTTTTTCGGCAGCACCTCCTCGCGCAGTTCCGCCGGCAGCTGTTGGCGGCGCCAGCGGTTGCGCAGGGCGATCGCGACGGCGCGCTTGGCGTCGTCCTGGCCGACGATGAAGCGGTCGAGCTCGGAGACGATTTCGCGCGGGCTGAACGACGTCATGCCGCCGCCCGCTCACCAACGTCATTCCCGCGCAAGCGGGAATCCAGGGGCCGACGGCCTGCCGGTTGCACTGGACCCCCGCTTTCGCGGGGGCGACGCCGATCGGTGTCGAGGATTGCAGCCATCGTCATGCGATCAGCTTTTCCAGGGTGATCTTGTCGTTGGTATAGATGCAAATGCCCGACGCGATCGCCATCGCGCGGCGCGCGATCGTCTCGGCATCGAGCCCGTCGATCGCGATCAGCGCGCGCGCCGCGGCCAGCGCATAGCCGCCGCCTGAGCCGATGCCGATGATGTCGTCTTCCGGTTCCAGCACGTCGCCGGTGCCGGACAGGATCAGCGACACCTCTTTGTCGGCGACCGCCATCATCGCTTCGAGACGGCGCAGATAACGGTCGGTGCGCCAGTCCTTGGCAAGTTCGACGCAGGCGCGGGTCAGCTGCCCGGAATACTGCTCGAGCTTCGCTTCGAGCCGCTCGAACAACGTGATCGCGTCGGCCGTCGCGCCGGCGAACCCGGCAATAACGCCGCCGCCGGCAAGCCGCCGCACCTTCTTGGCGTTGGATTTGACGATCGTGTTGGCGAGCGAGACCTGACCGTCGCCGGCGACGACGACTTCGCCGCTCCTGCGCACAGACAGGATCGTCGTGCCGTGCCACAGCGGTGGCTCGGATCGTGGCATCGCCTTCATCGGTTGCATGTAAGAACCGCCGCGTCGCGGTCAAGCCGCGCGGCGCCCGCCTCAGCGCCGCACCAACACAATGTCGCCGTCGACCCGCACCTCGTAGGCCGGCACATCGGCCGAAATCGGCCCATCGACGAGCTTGCCGCTGGTCACGTCGAATTGCGCGAAATGCAACGGGCACTCGACGATGCGGCCGATCAGGCGGCCGCGCGACAACGGCGCGTTCCGGTGCCCGCACATGTCGCGCAACGCATAGAACCGATCCCCGACATGCGCCAACAAGACGCGCTCACGCTCGATCGCGACGCACCGCATCGCGCCGTCGGGAATGTCCCCCACCGCGGCGACCGCGACAAAGCCGTCAGGTGCTGCTGTCATTGCGAGCGAAGCGAAGCAATCCCGGTGACGCGAAGAAGCGCAGCGAGACCGCGTCGTCGCTGCGCTCCTCGCAATGACGGGCTTTGATGGTTCAGTTCAATTCGAAGCCGAACATCCGGGCGGCGTTGTCGCAGGTGATCTTGCGCATGTCGGCCGGCGGCACGCCGTCGAACATGCGCCCGAGGAATTGCTGCGAGCGCGGGAACGTCGCCTCCGCGTGTGGGTAGTCGCTGCCCCACAGCATGTTCTCGACGCCGATGCGGTCGCGCAACTGCACGCCGAGATCGTCTTCCATGAACTCGACGAACATGTTGCGCTTCCAGTAATCGCTCGGCATCAGCCCCTCGGCCGATTTCCAACCCTTGGTGAACACCGGCCGCTCGACATAGGTGAAGTCCATCTGCTTCAGCCAGTGCGGGATCCACGCGGCCTCGTGCTCGACCGAGCCGATCCTGAGGCCAGGGAACTTGTCGAAGACACCGGCAAACAGCATCGAACCCAAGGAATAGCGCACCCAGTAATCGGTCGTCGAGCGGCCGGCGCCGGTCAGTTCGGTCACGTCCATCGTGAACTCGTTGGCCGGGATGCCGTCGCGCGGCGTGCCGATATGCAGCAGCAGCGGATGGTTGTGCGCCTGCGCGGTCGCCCAGAAGCGGTCGTAGACCGGGCTGCTGTAGGGCTTGTCGGGCCGCGGCGCGACCGGGATGAACGAACCGACGAGGCCCAGCTTGGCAACCCGCTCCAGTTCTGCCGCGCCGGCGTCCGGGTCATCGACGTTGAGCATCGCGATGCCTTTGAGGCGGCGCGGGTTGGCCTTGCAGAAATCGGCGATCCAGTCGTTGTAGCAGCGACAGATTTCGGACAGGAGTTCGCTGTCGGGGATGCGGTACCAAAAGAGGCCCTGGCTCGGCTGCAGCACCGACCCCCAGATACCGTCCTCCTCGTTTTCGGCGATCATCGCGCCGGCGTCATAGGCGCCCTTGCGCACGTCCTCCCAGACGCCGAGAAAATCGATCTGCGAGGGATCTTCGAAACGCTGCCCGGCCTGCATGACCGCA
>DATJUL010000086.1:0-4748 GCA_035502295.1 Allostellaceae bacterium
CGGCGGGTCTGAAACGCGGCGCTGCCCTCCGGCGTCAGGTAGCGGCCGGGGTCGGCCGGATCGATCTTTTCGACGAACAGGTCCTCGACATCGCTGCCGGTTGTCGTCATGCCCCAGGCGATATCATCGTTGTGGCCGACCACGACAAACGGCGTGCCGGGGACGGTGCCGCCGGCGATCTCGCGCCCCGGCGTCCGGAGGCGCGCCAGATACCAGAACCCGGGCGCGCCGAAGGCGAGATGCGGGTCGTTGGCAAGGAGCGGCTTGCCGCTGCTGCTGTGCGCGCCGTCGACGACCCAATTGTTCGATTCGTAAATCGGCCCGACGACCGAGCGCGACGGCAACGCGGCGTAGAGCCGGTCGAGCGGCAGGCGCCGGTAAATCCGCGCGAGGGCTGCCAGCGTCGTCGGCGCGTCCTTCTTGTATGGCGGATAGAGGAAGGTCAGTTCGGCGGGCGACAAGAGGCGCGCCAGTCGGGCGCGCTCGAGTTCGCCGCGATAGTTGCCGGCGAGCTCCAGGTCCATCAGCTTGCCCCACACCAGGCTGTCGGCCGGGCGCCATTGCGCGGGCGTGTCGCGCAGCAGCAGGAATTCCGGCGGCAAGGCGCCCTTTCGCGTCGCGAGAAACGCGTTGACGCCGGCGGCGTAGGCTTGAAGGCCGCGCCGCACCGGCGCCGACAGATCTGCGAATTCAGCCGCCGCCAGAGGGTAGAGGCCGAGGATGCGCATCTCCCGGTCGATCGGCACCGCCGCCGGGCCCAAAATCTCGGCGAGCCTTCCGGCGCCCAAACGCCGCATCAGCTCCATCTGAAACAGCCGGTCCTGGGCATGCGCGAAGCCCAGCCCGAAGGCGGCATCCGCGTCGTCGTCGGCGGTGATCAGCGGGATGCCGTCGGCGTCGCGGGCGATCGTCACGTTATGGTCAAGGCCCGGCACGACGATCGTGCCCGCGATCTCTGGCAGCGACGTACGCAGGAAGAGATAAAACCCGACGGCGGCGACGATCGGCAACAGCAGCAGCACACCTGCCGCGATGGCCAGAAGGCGGGTCCAGCGGTGCCGCGGCCGCATTCAGACGCGGCTACCGGCCGACATAGCGCGGCTTGCGCTTCTCGTTGAACGCGGCGATGCCCTCGCGGCGATCCTCGGTCGGGACCATGCGGTTATAGGCTTCGATCTCGAACATCATCGCGCCGGCGAGGTCCATCTGCAGCCCGTAATGGATCGCGTGCTTCGCCTGGCGCACCGAGATCGGCGCGTTGTCGGCGATGCGACGCGCCGTCTCCACCGTCTCGTCGATCAGCTTGTCGGGCGGGCAGAGACGATTGACGAGGCCCCAATCACAGGCCTCCTGCGCCGAAAACGGCCGGCCCGTCAGGATGATCTCCTTGGCGCGCCGTTCGCCGACCGCGCGCGGCAGGTTCTGCGTGCCGCCGGCGCCGGGCATGATGCCGAGCGTCACCTCGGTCAGCGCAAACCGCGCGGTCAGGCTGGCGTAGAGAAAGTCGCAGCACAGCGCCAACTCGCACCCGCCGGCATAGGCGGCGCCGTTGACCGCGCCCAAGACCGGCACCGGGCAGCCGATAAAGGCGCGGATCATGCGTTCGAACAAGAGGTGTTGCGCCTGCCACGCCTCGTCGGTCATGCCCTGGCGTTCCTTCAGGTCGCCGCCGGCGCAGAACGCCTTGTCGCCGGCCCCGGTCATGACGATGCAGCGCTGCGCCAAGGGATCGGCGTTGACCCGCTCGAAAAAATCGAGGAGGTCGCGCCCCATCTGCGTGTTCATCGCGTTGGCGACCTGCGGCCGGTCGAGCGTCAACAGCAACAACCCATCGCCCCTGTCCTCGACCCGCGCCGTCTCGTAACGGTGATCCATCTCTGCTCCCGGCCCGATTCCGCGCCCGCATCATCGTCATCGACCAAGCATGCGGCGCGCGGCCTCGGGGCGTCAATGCGTGCGGCTCCGGCTTGACAGCGGGCTTGCGCCTGCGCCACTCGTCGGGGATCGAAGGAGCCGTTGAACGTGCTGCTGTTTCGCTCTCCCGCGCGGACCGCCGCGCCTTTTGACGAGGACGACATCCGGCGTTGCCTGCCGGGCGAACTCGAAAAAGGCCGCAGCTATCAGCTGCGCGGCGCGGTGCGGGGCCTGCGCGCCGCGGATTCGGGCGATCGCCTCGTTGCCGCGGTGCAGGGCACCGCCGCCAAGCCCTATTCGGTCGATGTCCAGATCATCGAGGCAAAGCGCATCAAGCTGGTCGGGCGGTGCAGCTGCCCGGTCGGGTGGAACTGCAAGCATTCTGCCGCGGTGCTGCTGGAGGCGATCGAGAACCCGCCGCCGGGGCTGGCCGGGCGGCCGGTCGATCCGCTCGCCGGGCCGCTCGGCGCCTGGCTCGAACAATTGCCGCGCGCCGCCGCGATCGAGCCGGCGGCGGACGAAGCGCTGGTTTATCGCCTGGATCCCGCGAAGAAGCCCGGCGGCCCGTTTGCCCTCACCCTGCGGATCGTGCGGCCGCTGAAATCGGGTCGCACCGGCGCCGGTCGCGCGGCGGCGCTCGGCGACCTGCTGTCCGGCCATGCGCCGTATGTCGGCGTCGACGATCGGCTGATCGGCCGCCTGCTGCAGAACGGCTATTGGACGACGACGCCGAGCCTGCCCGACGACCCGGCGATGATGGCGCTGCTGCTGCAACGCCTTGTCGCGACCGGCCGCTGCTGCTGGCGCGACATCAATACGGCGCCGCTCGCGCAGGGGCCGGCACGGCGCGGGCGGCTCCAGTGGCGGCTCGACCGCGACGGCAATCAGGTCGTGGAACCGGCGCTCGGCGACGGCGGCGGCGAGGTGCTGCGGTGCTGCGCGCCGTGGTATGTCGATCCGGCGCAGAGCCTCGCCGGGCCGATCGATTTCGGCCTCCCGCCGACGACCGTCGCGGCCTTTCTGCGGGCGCCGCCGGTCGCGCTGCATCAGGCCGCGGCGCTTGCCGCGGCGCTGGCGCGCGAGTTTGCCGGCGCCGACGTGCCGCTGCCGCGCGCCGATGTGGTCGAGGAGATTCGCGGCTACCCGCCGGTCTGCGTATTGCGGCTGGTCAATCGCCGCTCGGCGTGGCGCAGCTATTCCCGGCGTCGGCGCGACGAGGACGCGATCGATCTGGCGCTGCTCGGCTACGAGTACGACGGGGCGATCATCGATCCGGCGTCGGCGCCGCCGGACATGCGCCGGGTCGAAGACGGCCGCGTCATCGTCCGCCGCCGCAACATCGCCGCCGAGCACGCGGCACGGGATCGGCTGCTGGCGCTCGGCTTCGAGCACGCCGGCGATGCTGAAAGGCAGAAAGGCGAGGGGAAGTTTCTCGCGCTGACCTTGCGCAGCGACCCCGGCGCCTGGGGCGCGTTTCTTTACGCCACGGTGCCGGCGTTGCGCGAGGACGGCTGGCGCATCGATGTCGAGGACGGTTTTCGGCCGCGCTTGCTCGACGGCACCAGCGACTGGAGCGTCGCGGTCTCCGAGGGGAGCGGCTGGTGGTTTTCGCTCGATCTCGGCATCGAGATCACCGGCAAGCGGGTGCCGCTCCTGCCGGTGCTGACCCAGCTCTTGCAACGTGTGCGCAATCTCGGCGCAGCCGGCAGCATCGAGGCCCTGGCGCAGGACGGCGTCGTGTTCGGGCAGCTGGAGGACGGCCGCCATATCGCGCTGCCGCTCGACCGCACGAAGGCAATCCTCGATACCCTCGTCGAACTCTACCATCCGGAGAGCCTGTCGCCGGACGGCACGCTCGGGATTTCGCTCGGCGAAGCCGCGGCGCTCGCCGGGATCGCCGCGGCGACCCAGCTGCGCTGGCTGGGCGCCGAGCGGTTGCGCCGCCTCGCCGAGCGGCTGCGCGGGTTTTCGGCGATTGCCTCGGTCGCGCCGCCCAAGGCGCTGCGCACGACGCTGCGTCCCTATCAGCAGAGCGGCCTCGATTGGCTGCAATTTTTGCGCGAGTTCGAGCTCGGTGGCATCCTTGCCGACGATATGGGCCTCGGCAAGACCGTCGAGACGCTCGCCCATATCCTCGTCGAGAAGCGCGCGGGCCGGCTCGACCGGCCCTGCCTCGTCGTCTGCCCGACCAGCGTCGTGCCGAACTGGATCGCAGAGGCGGCGCGTTTTGCGCCGAAGCTGCGCGTGCTGTCCCTGCACGGCGCCGACCGCGCGGCGCGGTTCGCCGCGATCGGCGACAGCGACCTGGTGCTGACGACCTACGCGCTGTTGCCGCGCGACGCCGAGCATCTGTTGCCGGTCAAGTGGCACCTGGCGGTGCTCGACGAAGCGCAGGCGATCAAGAATGTCGCGGCCAAGGCGACGCAGGTCGTCTGCCGCATCGACGCGCGCCACCGCCTGTGCCTGACCGGCACGCCGGTGGAAAACCATCTCGGCGAGTTGTGGTCGCAATTCGCCTTTCTGATGCCGGGTCTGCTGGGCGATGCCCGACGCTTTACCCGCGTCTTCCGGACACCGATCGAGAAGCGCCAGGATGGCGAGCGCCGCGCGGTGTTGGCGGCGCGGCTGAAGCCGTTTCTGCTGCGCCGCACGAAGGCGCTCGTCGCGCCCGAGCTGCCGGCGAAAACCGAGATGGCGCAGCCGCTCGAACTGGCCGGCGCGCAGCGCGATCTCTATGAAACCGTGCGCCTGGCGATGCACGAAAAGGTGCGGCAGGAGATCGCCGCCAAGGGCTTTGCCCGCAGCCGCATCGTGATCCTCGATGCGCTGTTGAA
>DATJUL010000087.1:0-7122 GCA_035502295.1 Allostellaceae bacterium
AGTCTTGCGCGACGTGACGTTCCGCATCGCGCCGTTCGGGCCTGACGAGGCGCACCGCATGATCGCCGAGTTGCGCGGCGCCGCGATGCTCCACGGCGCGCGCGGCCAGATGCCCGCCGATCTCGACGCGCTCGCCGCCGCTTTGTCGAACCTGTCGCTGTTCGCCGCCGCCAAGAGCGCCGAATTCACCTCGATCGACATCAACCCGATCCTCGTGCGCCCGAAGGGCGAGGGCGTCGCGGCGCTCGACGCGCTGATCCTGACGCCTGAGTGAGCGCCGGGCCTGCTTTACGTAGGATCGTCATTCCCGCGGACGCGAGAATCCAGCGCCGGCGACGGATGGATGCCCCTGGACCCCCGCTTTCGCGGGGGTGACGGGGGTGGTTTCACATGAGCCAATCCTGCTCTACGCCGCGCGCTGGGCGCTCGGCATCAGCCGGTCGGGGACGGGCGCGTGGCGCAGCATGTCGGTCTTCAGCGCCACCGGTGTCCCGAGCCACATCGCATTGGCGGTGTGGTCGTTATAGGAACTGTCGGTCAGCGGGTGGACCAGCACGTCGAGCCCGTCGCGGTTCAGCATCAGCCACGGCACGACGCTCTCGAACTCCGGCACCTCGAAGATCACGTTGAACTGCGAGATCGGGTGCGGCCCCTGCGGCGCGTCGCTGAACCCGCCGGGTTCGACCTTGAAGTTGCCGAGGATCGCCTCGCGCAACTGCGCCGCCTTCGGTTTCGTGTCGGCATCGTAATAGACATGGGCGTGAAAGCCCTTGATTTCGCTCATCGATATCTCCTCACTGCATTGGTCGTCGGGATTGCTTCGTCCCCGCGGATCGAAGTCCGCGGGTCCTCGCAATGACAATCGAAATGCGTGTCATTGCGAGCGCAGCGAAGCAATCCGAATAATGCGCGAACGCGGCTAATTCGCGGCTGCAAGCTTGGCGGCGATCTTTTGGCTGATCGCGGCGCGCCATTCCTCCATCGGCTGGAAGCCGGGCTGGGCGCGGCAATATTCCTCGGTGGCGCGGTAGACCTCAGCTTCGCTCGCGTCGAGGTCGATCTTGAAGCCGCACGGCTGCGGCACATACCACGGCGTGTCGCAGAACATCTCGATCTGGTTGCCCTCGGGGTCGCGGAAATAGACCGACCAGGCGTTGCCGTGGCTGGTCGGACGGATGCCGTCGCAGCCGGAAGCGACGATCTTCTTGTAGGCGCGCTGCACGGCGGCGAGGGTGCCGACGTTGAACGACACCTGCTGCACCATCGGGGTTTCCAGTTCGGTCTCGCGGCCGCGCACCAGCACGACCTGGTGGTGGTCCGAGGGGTTGCGCGACAGGAATGTGATGCGCCCGTCGGGCGCCCCGTCACTGACGACGAAGCCGAGCACGTTGGTATAGAAATCGATCATCTTCGGCACGTCGGTCACGTAAAGCCCGACATGGCTGAGGCGCGGGGCCTGCTCAGTCTGCGGCATGGCTGATTGCTCCATTGGGTGCCGTTGCTGATGACGCCCGATATAGCAACCGGGCCCCCATCTATCCAATCGATTGGTAATATGATACGCATTCGCGTAATGGATATTCGCGCGGTCGATTTGAACCTGCTGAAGGCATTCGATGCGCTCGCGCACGAGCGCGCGGTGACCCGCGCCGCCGGTCGCATCGGCCTGTCGCAGCCGGCGATGAGCCACGCGCTGGCGCGGCTGCGCGCGCTCTTCCGCGACGAATTGTTCGTGCGCACCCTGACGGGCATGGAGCCGACCACGCGGGCGCGCGAGATCGCGCCCCTCGTCGCTGCCGCGATCGAGCAGATCGAGGCGGCGCTGCGCCTCGGGGTCGGGTTCGATCCGGCGACCAGCACGGCGATTTTCACCGCCGGCATGGCAGAATACGCCGAGATCGCATTGGTCGGGCCGCTCGCCCGCGACTTTGCGCGTGAGGCGCCGGGTGCGACCTTGCGCCTCCTGCCGGCGACCGGCCGCGACGCCGCCGAGCAGTTGGAGCGGGGCACGATCGATGTCGCGGTGGCGTATGTCGGCAACTCGCTGCCGGCGCACATTGATGCGCGCGTGCTGCTGCGCGACCCGTTTGTCGTCGTCGCCCGCAGCGACCACCCGCAGGCGGCGCGGCCGATGTCATTGGAGACCTACGCGGCGCAGAACCATGTGCTGGTGTCGCCGCGCGGCACGCCATCGGGCGCGCTCGACCGCATCCTCGTCGATTTCGGGCTGAAGCGCCGCATCGCGCTGTTGGTCGCGACCTACCTGGCGGTGCCGGCGGCGCTCGCCCGATCCGATCTCGTCGCCACGGTGCCGCGCCGCTGCGCCGAGCAGATCGCCGCCACCTCAGCCGTCGCGATCACGCCGCTGCCGATCGACTTCGCGGTCACCGTGTCGATGGCATGGCACCGCCGCACCGCCGCCGACCCGGCCCAATCCTGGTTCCGCTCGCTGCTCGCCGCCGCCGCCGCCGAATGAAATCGGTCACCTCAGCCGAGCGCTTTCTCCAACAAGTCGAGCGCGGCCACCGAGAACGCACGCATGTTGTCGAGCCGGTCGGCCTTGCCGGTCTCGACCGTCAGCGACCGCTCGCCATTGGGGCCGATGACGGCGATGCAGGAATGGCCGGGCGCGTGGCCGTAGCGGCTGCCGGTCGGCCCGGCCGTGCCGGTCTCGCCGAGCGCCCACGCGGTCCCGAGCCGCTCCTTGATCTTGCGGGCGAAGAGCAGCGCGTAGGTTTCGGTGGACGGCGTGATGCCGGTGAGGTCGGCCTCGGTGACGCGCAACAGTTCGGTGCGCGAGGCGCGCGTGTAGACGACGGCGCCGCCCATGAAATACGCCGAGGCGCCGCCGATCGCCAAGAGCGCCGCCGAGAGCAGGCCGGCGGTCGAGGATTCGGCGATCGCAATGGTTTCGTTGCGCGCCTTCAGTTTGGCGGCGATGCGTTCCGCCTGGGGCAAGAGTTCGTCGATCATGCCGCGCCTCCGTTGTGGCCCTGGCGCCGACCTTGCGTGCCGCTCCTGGCTTTTGCAAGCCTCGGCTCACGGAAACCGGTCTGGCCAGCGCTGAGCCGCGTGCAAAACCGTGATGATCTGGACAGCGTCATCCTGGACCCGATAGGGAACGATGTATGGGGTGCCGGTGATCACCAGTTCGCGGGTGCCGGCGACACGGCCGAAGCGGCCGACTCCGGGGAAGTTGCCGAGTCGCTCGACCGCGGTGCGGATCCGTTCAATCATGCGGTCAGCGGCAGCCGGATTATCGTGGGCAATCCGTTCATGGATGTCCGCCAGCCGCCGGAAAAAGCGCGGCGCATATTCAAGACGGCGCGGCCTCACCGCGGCCGCGACAGTTTTTCATACCGCTCGGCGGCTTGCGCCGCGTCCAGCGCGTTGCCCGCGTCCAACTCGGCAATCCCGGCCTCGACCTCGCCGACCTGCCATTGGTTCAGCTCGACGTATGCCGCGATGGCCTCGGCCGCGAGGTAGGACTTCGACCGCTTGGTGCTGCGCGACAGCGCTTCTAGCTTCGCTTTGAGCGCCGCATCGATCCGCGCGGTCACGACTGTGGTATCGTTGCCTGCCACGCGTGCTCTCCAAGGCGGATTGCCACGATGTATACAGCCGCATCAGCCTGGTCAAGCCGACCGGCATGAACATCAATACGATCCTCAGCCTGCACGATCCCGCGGCGGCGCGGCGCTATTATGATTCCGGGCTGTGGCGCCACGACACGCTCTATACGCTGTTGCAGCAGCATGCGGCGGCGCGGCCGGAAGCGTTCGCGCTGCGCGACGGAAGGCGGCGGTTGACCTGGCGCGAGCTGCTCGGCCTGGTCGATGCGATCGCCGCCGATCTCGATGCCGCCGGCCTCAAACGCGGCGAGCGGGTCGCGGTGTGGCTGCCGAACCGGGCCGAGGCGGTCGCGGTCTTTCTCGCCTGCTCGCGCCAGGGGTATGTGTTCAATTCGCTGCATCAGAATTATCGGGTGGCCGAAATCGTCGAGTTGTTGCTCCGCACCCGCGCCGCCGCGCTGTTTGCGCAGCCGGGCTATGGCGCCGACGCGAAAACCGCCGACATTTTCGCAGCCGCGGCCGATATGCCGGGTCTGCGCAAGGTCTATTCGGCGGGCGAGAGCATCGCGCTCGCCCAGGCCGACGGCAGCGCGACGTTGCCGCCGGTCGATCGCAACCCGGACAAGATCGTCTACCTCGCGTTCACCTCGGGCACGACCGGGAGCCCCAAGGGGGTCATGCATTCCGACAATACGCTGCTCGCCAACGGCCGCGCGATGGTCGCCGACTGGCGCCACGACGAGCATACGATCCTCCTCAGCCTCAGCCCGCTGTCGCATCACATCGCGACGGTCGCGGTCGAGCAGATGATGGCGGCGGGGCTCGAACTCGTCGTCAATTCGCCGCCGGCGGGCATGTCGCCGTTCGACTGGATCGTCGAGGTCGGCGCAACTTATGTGATGGGCGTGCCGACACACGCGATGGACATTCTCGCCGAACTGCGCCGCCGCGGCGAGGACCGGCTCGGGGCGGTCAAGACGTTCTACATGGCCGGTGCGACGATCCCGCGCGAGGTCGCGCGAGCCTTTCTCGATCGCGGCGTCATCCCGCAGAACGTCTACGGCATGACCGAGAACGGCTCGCACAATTACACGCTGCCCGACGACCCGGCGGAGACGATCGTCGGCACCTGCGGCCGCGCCTGCGCCGCCTACGACATCCGCATCTGGGACCCGGACAATCCCGACATCGAGGCCGCGCCCGGCATGGTCGGCGAGATCGGCGGCAGCGGCGCCTGCCTGACCTTGGGCTATTTCGACAACCAGCAGGCGACCGAGGAGAGTTTCAACCGGCAGGGCTGGTTCATGTCGGGAGATCTCGGCCGCATCGATGCCCGGGGCTGCCTCGAAATCGTCGGCCGCAAGAAGGATCTGGTCATCCGCGGCGGCCGCAATATCCATCCCGCGAAGATCGAGGATTTGGCGATGCGCCACCCGGCCGTCGCGCGCTGCGCCGCGTTTTCGGTCGCCGATGACCGGCTCGGCGAGAAGGTCTGCCTGTCGGTCATTTTTCATGAGGGGACGCGCGCCGAACCGGACGAATTGCTGGCGCATCTGCACGGCGCCGGACTGTCGCGCTACGACATGCCGGAATATTTTATCGCGATGGACACCTACCCGCTGACCGCCAGCGGCAAGATATTGAAGCGCGAACTCGTCGATTGGGCGCGTTCGGGGCGTATCCGGCCCACGCCGGTGCGCTGGACCGGGGAGAGTTGAGCACATGGCCATCCATATGAGCCGCATCGACGAACTGACGCTGATCACCTTGGACCGGCCGGAGGCGCTCAATGCGCTGTCGTTCGGCCTGGTGCAGGATTTGAGCCGGCTGCTCGACGGGCTGGCGCAGAGCGACACGCGCGCGCTGCTCGTGATCGGCGCCGGCGACCGTGCCTTCTCGGCCGGCGCCGACATCAAGGAATTGATGGGCCGCACGCTGGTCGAACAGCGCGCCGGCGCGATGCTCGGGCAATCGGTCTTGGCCAAGCTCGACCAGTTGCCGTTGCCGTCGATCGCGCTGATCAACGGCTACGCGTTCGGCGGCGGCCTCGAACTGGCGCTCGCCTGCACGTTCCGTCTCGCCGCGCCCGGGGCGATGCTCGGCTTTCCCGAGATCAAATTGGGCCTCATCCCCGGCTACGGCGGGACGCAGCGCCTGCCGCGCCTGGTGGGCGAGGCGCGCGCCACCGAGATGATCCTCACGGGGCGCGCCATCGACGCCGCCGAGGCCGAGCGCATCGGCCTCGTCAACCGCGTCGTCGCCGGCGACCTGATCGAGGCCGGCACGGTGTTCGCGCGCGAGATGACCGGCTACAGCCTGCCGGTCCTCTGCCTGGCGCGCGACGCGATCCGCCGCGCCCACGACCTGCCGCTGCACGATGGCCTCAAGATCGAGGCCGATCTCGCGACCCTCGCCTTCCAGACCGCCGACGCCGACGAAGGCATGGCCGCCTTCATCGAAAAACGCAAACCGGTGTTCAAGGATGGGTGAGCAGGTGAACGCCCGCCGTGAAAATTAACGGAACTATCACGTTTAGGACGTCCTAAACGTGATAGTTCCAATAATTTCAGCGGCCGATGGCGCCTCAGCGGAACGCAGCCTGGCTGCCGGCCAGCGTGATCGTGATGTGGCCCATCGTCGTATCGGCCTTGGCGCCGTGCCAGTGGCGCTCGCCGGCCTTGATGTGCACGACATCGCCGACGTTGATTTCCTGCTGCTCGTGCTCGGTGGCGACAAAGCCGGAGCCCGCCGTCACGACGAGAATCTGGTCGCAAGTGTGGGTGTGCCAGCCGGTCGTGCAGCCCCGGCTGAAATTGACCACGCTGCAATTGTAATTGGCCGACTCGCCGGACTGGAGGATCGTCTGGCGCGAGCGCTGCACGGGCCCGGTGTAGCCTGCGATCCGCTCGGCGCCTTCGATCGGCAGATCCGGGATGTCTTTCAGCGTGACGACTTTCATAGCGTTGCTCCCCTCGTTGATCAGCGTGCGGTCGCGCGCTTGCGTTCCCAGTAATCGGCGGCCGCCGGAAACACCGTCGCGCAGCGCGTCGCCTCGGTCGGGCCGTCGAGCGTGTCGGCCGCGGCGCGCCACACCGCGTAATGCGGCGCCGCGCGGTGCGCGTCCAGCGCCGCCTCGTCGCGATACACCTCCATGAAATAATAGACGTTCGGGTCCGCGCGATCCTGCAGCACGTTGAAACACAGGCAGCCCGCCTCGTCGCGCTCCGAGCCGAGCGCATCGACCTCGATCGCTTTCAGAAACCGTTCACGCTCGGCAGGCTTCACCCGAACCTTGACCCACATCGCCAGCATCGACCCCTCCTGTCGTGGTGTCTTGCCGCCGGACTCTGCCGGCCTTGCGCCCGCCGCGCAACCGCCGCGTCATGCGCTGCCTCGGCGATCAGCGTGCCGGCGTCCGGGCGAGAGCTGCTCTCGGGGAGCCGCGGTCAGAGGGTTGGCATCGTCCGCTTCATAAACCCGTCAAATAGCGGGACGGTAAAGGCGGTATCCCCGTGTGCCGGACTGTAGATCATTCCCTTCGCTATGAGCG
>DATJUL010000088.1:0-11897 GCA_035502295.1 Allostellaceae bacterium
CCGTGCCTCGTCGAGGGAGCCGGAGGAGGCGCTCGAAACCTCGCTGATGGAAAACATAGTGCGCGCCGCGATGCACCCGGCCGACGAATTCGCCGCGATGGCGGCGCTGATCGACGCCGGCGAGAGCGTCGAGACGGTCGCTACCCGCTTCGGCGTCAGCGAACGGCACGTCAGGCAGCGCCTCAAACTCGGCAAGGTTGCGCCCGAGCTGCTCGACGAATTCCGCGCCGGCAGGCTCTCGCTCGAAGTCGTGACGGTGTTCACGCTCGGCGCCGGCCAGGCCGCGCAGCTCGTGGAGTGGCGTCAGGTCAAGGACCAGGGCTACATCCAGCCCTACACGGTGCGGCAGCTCTTGACGCAGGGCGCGGTCCCGCTCGATTCCCGCCTCGGCGAGTTTGTCGGCGCCGCTGCCTATCAGGCCGCCGGCGGCACGGTCACCCGCGACCTATTCAGCGGCGACGAGGACGGCTTCATGGACGACGCCGCGCTCGTCCGGCGCCTCGCGATCGAGAAGCTCGAAGCGAAGGCCGAGGAGCTGCGCCCGCATTGGGCATGGGTCCGGGCCATGCTCGATCCCGATTACGGCTTCACCGCCGAATATGGGCGCATCCGTCCGAAACCTGCCGAGTTCCCTCCGGCTGTAGCCGCCGCGCTCCAGGAGATCGAGGACCGCCTCGCCGCGCTCGAGGCGCTCCCCGAGGACGCCTGGACTGGCGGGCTGATGAGCGAAGCCGAGGAGCTCGAGGCGCGCCGCGACGAGCTGATCGACACGACCGAGGCCGAAGCTGTCTATGCCGAGGAAGACCGCACCCGCGCCGGCGTTATCGTGTCTAAGCTTCAGACGCGCCCGCGCGGCTGTCGCCGGCCGCGCTCGGCGCCGCCGAAGCCGTCGCGGTAAGAGGTGCGATCGGGCGCGGCGAGCATTTGGTGCGGCCTTGAGCCCGCTCAGCCGCCTATACTCCAGCGAACCAGTCGTAGCCTCGGTTTTCCCAAAACCCTCCCGGATAGGTGTTCGTCACTGCAATCGACTCCAGGTTTTTCGCGCTCTTGAAGCCGAGCTTGACCGGAATTCGCAACCGCACTGGGGCGCCCCATTCAGGGGTGAGCGGCTGCTGCTCAAAATCAAGCGCCAAAATGGTTTGCGGATGCAGCGCGCTCGCCATGTCTATACTGGTCGAATAGCCGTCAAAGCAGGTGAAGGCGATATAACGCGCCCGCAGATCCGCGCCGACGCGGCGCAGAAAGAGATGCAGCGGCACACCGCTCCACTGCCCGATCTGGCTCCATCCTTCGATACAGATGTGCCGGGTGATCTGAGCTTGCTGCGGCAGGCCGCGCAATCGCGCGACTGTCCACGGGGTCTTGTCCGCAACTAGCCCGGTGACGGCAAGGCGCCAATGTTCTGGGACCGGGCGGACCTCCCAAAGGGGATAATAAGCGTTGAAGCGGAACGGTCGGGTGATCGCGCTCGCTGGAAAGGTTTCGGCAAGGTGCTGCGAATTAAACAGCGCCGCCTGCACGCGATCATCGAAGCGCAACATCGCCCCGAGCGCAGCGTCGGTCCCAGAATGGGTCGCAAGAACGCCACCAGTGAGTAGCGCCAAACTACCGAGCGACAGACCATTGCGCAATAACCGGCGCCGGCTCAGTTTGGCGACCTCCGGTGCGATCTCCGCCCGGCCGCCAGAAGGGAGGATAGAACGACGGCGGATCATCGCTCTTCCTCCGCCTTAGTGTTCATAATCATTGATCCCAACGTCCTCGGATAGATTGCGACGAGAAGTAGATGCACCGCCAGGAAGGCGATGACGCAGAACATCAGGGCGAGATGGATATGGCGCGCGATCGGATATCCGCCAAAGAGCCCGGCGAGCCAGGCGAGCTGCACCGGCTTCCAGATCGCGAGACCGGTGAGGACCTGCAGGCAGATACAGAGGATCACGGCAGTGTACAGGAGACGTTGCACGGCATTGTAATGGCCGAGACGATGCGGGAGCCGGAAACGCAGCGCATCGCCAAGATCGCGGAGCAGGGCGCGCGGTCCAGTGGGTCGGAAGTCGCGCCAAAAATGCCCCGATATCGTGCCATAGGCGAGATAGGCGAGCCCGTCCGCGAACAGCACCCACATGACGGAGATATGCCAGGCGATCCCGGCGGCGAGCCAGCCCCCGAGCGTCAAATCCCGGGGAAAGGTGAAAGGTAGGCTGGGCGACGCGTTATAGATTGCCCAGCCACTCAGGAACATGCAGATGACAGCGGCGGCTCC
This sequence comes from Allostellaceae bacterium, assembly GCA_035502295.1. Lineage (GTDB taxonomy): Bacteria > Pseudomonadota > Alphaproteobacteria > ATCC43930 > CGMCC-115725 > DATARH01. The sequence continues at coordinate 2,267 of DATJUL010000088.1, forward strand.
AATCCAATGCATGATACGGATGGGAAGGGGGTGAGCCGAACGGTGGCCTGTTTGAACCTGGTCCAAGACTCGTATCCTTCTGACCGGATGCTACGGGGCTGTCTCAAAGGGCTTCCTATTCGGGCGGCCTCACACCGTCGATTCCGACCGCCACGGCATTCGCGGTTACCGTGCCGCGGTGGCTCACGGCGTTGATGAAGACCGCCGCGCCTGGTTTGAGTTCGGCTCTCGCGCCGAGCTGGTAGGTCACGATCGGCGCGGTCGGCGGCACGAGGATGACCTGCCTGCCGCCCTTGTAGGTTACGACGATCTGCTGCGCGCCCCCGGACCCCGCGGTACTCGACACCGTGCCGTTCGTCATCGTGCTGTTAACGGTCGTAGGTGCGCTCACGGTGCGAACCGTCCCGTTCGTCATCGCGCTCGGCGTGGTCCCGACGCCCGAGAGCGTCGTGTCCGGAATGCGGTCCCAGGCGTAATGGCCCTCGCTCGTACCCTTCAGGGACGGCGGGAAGATCGTCACTTCGAGTGCGATCTGCTGATCCCCGATGGATTTTGTTGCCGTGCCGATATAGGCACCGGGATCGACATGATTGAGGCTCGCACGGACCACCTCCAGGTACCGGGTCCTGTCAGTGAGCGTCACCGGCACCATGTGACCAAGTGCCGTATCCACGGTAAGAGTGTCACCGCTGACGCCGGCGATTGTGCCACGGACCCGTTCGGGCGCTGCGACTGCATTGCCGGCGGCAAGCGCACAGCCGGCTACGACGGCAAGCCCGAGAAAGCGACGATACCTGTAAGCTGCCTTGAGCGTCCTCTCTCGTGTCGCAAGTCTGTTCATCATTCCCTCCGGAATGTTTGTGGCTGACGAACTCTGCCTCGGCCTGGGTGATGCCAATATCCTGCAGCTCCCAGGCTGTCCGACGGCAAGACAGGGGAGGGAGCAGGTTATTCCGTCCCCGGGAAAAAATTTTCGGAGCAGCGGACTGTGGCCATTCGCACCCCTCCCGTCCGCTCACCATCCGCCGGCGAGCGTCGCCGGGGTCACGCTTCGGTGTCCAGCTAACCCGGATTTCTCAAGGGGGTAGGTGCATCGGGGCCCTGGATCTGAGAAAATCGTTTTGCGATTGCGGTTTGTCTCGGAGGCAGGGAATCCCGATGCAGACAGAGTGTAGCGTGGATATGTTTTGGTTTTACACCCGTTGAAACGCGGAGAGTGGAGGCAGCGTTCGACGGCGGCACGATGACCTCGGACGCTGGGGCGATGCTGCTGGTGCCACCGATAAGCAGATCGGGTTGGTCGACCGCTTTGCCAACTGCTTCACTGATTACCGTGCGCCGGAACTGATCGAACACTCGGTGGCGGGTCTGGTGCTGCAGCGGGTGTTCGGGATCGCGTTGGGTTATGCCGACCGGACTTCGGCCCACACGATGCGCGCCAACCAGCTGCGATTGTGGTTTGCCTCAATGGCCTATGTGCTGATCTGCGCCCTACGCCGCATCGGCTTGGCCCACACCCAATTTGCGCGTGCCTCGTGCGGTACGATCCGCCTCAAATTGTTGAAGATTGGGCGCTGATGCGCACCAGTGTGCGCCGCATCAAACTCGCCATGCCCTCGGCCTTCCCCTACCAGGCCGAATACCGCACCGCGCACGCCGCGCTCACCGCCGCTGCGACGGCTTGACCGCCTGACGAACCAGAAAGCTCGGCGAAAATATCCTTAACCCGCCACAGCATCACTGCGACCAACAGGACTCTCTTAAGTTGTAACCGTGCACCTCAGTTTACAACCAGCCCTTTCTTCGGCCGATGCCCCGCGCGTTGCGCTGCCGGTGCGCGAAAATCGCCCCCCCTTTGAGAAAAGCGGGCTAAGGGATCCCCCAACCCCACGTCAGGGATGAGCGTGAACAAGCGTCAGGTTAGGGTCCGAAGGGTCCGAAGTTGGATCGATTGACAACCGCGGCCAAGGATCAGGAGTTCTTTCTGACACTTTCGCGCCGGAGGGCTCCTGGACGGGCAGGGCACCGGATATGTCCGGGTGAGCAACTTCGATCAGAACCCGGATCGGCAATGGGAAGGCGTGTCTATGGCACGGACCATCACTGACGAGGCTTCGGGCCAGGACACCCGGCACTTTATGCGCGAAATGCGCGCCACCGGTTGCCGAGCTGGGCCGTCTCAGATATCGCACGCCGGTCCAGGATGATTGCGCGTCGGACCGTTCATCATTGCCCATCGGTATACATAGACGCCCGAACCTCGGCGCAAAAGCAACCGTCTTGAGAGCGCCTGACACGACCCGTCGCGGCGTGCGATCTGCGCCCGACATGCCGGCCAGGAGGCGACTGGCAAATCGGCATCGGCCCTTGATGCCACCATCAGATGTTCCTTTCGATCTGCCGGCGCGCTGCATTGGCGATCGGGTGAAGGACCTCGGGCAAGACCGGCCCGACTAGGCTATAGCCGATCCCTTTGTCCGCCCAGGTGAAGCCCACGACGGAGCCCTCGACGCTCTGCATCATGCGCGTGTTCCGGTCGATGATCATGTGGCGGGTAAGCATCACCAGCCGCGTGCCATGGTCGTTGTCATACATGAACAGGAAAGCGGGACCCTGCGCGGTCGCGACTAGGCGTCCGCCCATGAAGTGGTAGCCCGATCGGGAGAGGTCGGGCACCGTGACCGGCCGATCGAGGCGCCGAGACGCCCAGGCGACGAGTGCCGGCCGATCGACAGCCCGGATCTCGACCGGCCGCGTATGATCGGGCGCAAAGACCGCATAGCTCTCGGCAGCTTGCTGCGCCAGCGCAGCGATCCCTCGGGACGCCGGCTGCGGAAACGCCCCGTGGACCGACCAGCCGGCGCCCCAGCCGATGCCGAGAAGGACGACCGCCGCCGCGACCTGCCGCCAAATCACCCGGGACCGGCGGCGCCGGTCGACCAGCCTGACGAGATTCAGTCTGGCGGGGATCGGCTCCTCGGCGATCGGCGCGAGCTTCGCGCGCAACTCCTCGCGCTGCCGGATATAGCCCTGGACCCGCTGCGCCACCTCGGGATGGCCGTCGAGATAGGCGGCGACTTCCACCTGCCGCGCTGCGTCGAGCGCTTTGTCGACATAGGCCTGGAGATCGTCTTCCGTGATCGGAAGGCTGTTCACTTGACCCTCCGCAGGTTCGCGCCGCCAATGGGTTTGGCGACTGCCTCGCCTTCCATCGCCTGCCTCAGCCTCTCCCGTCCGCGCGACAAGCGCGACATGACCGTCCCGAGCGGAATATCGAGCACCGCGGCGACTTCGGCGTATGACAGGCCTTCGACCGAGACGAGCAGCACCACGCTGCGCTGGTCCTCCGGGAGATCCGCCAGCGCTTGCAGGATGTCCCGATGCCGCAGCGCGTCCTCCTGGGTCGCAGGGGAGGAGGGGGACGCGTCGCCGGCGTCCTCGATCGATACGTGCCGGCCGCGGTGTGCCGCCTGGCGCAGGCGATTGATCGCCAAATTGTGGAGGATCGTGAAGATCCAGGCGCAGGCATTGCCATCGGCCCGCCGCTGACGCCAGCGGCTGATGGCATGCTCCAGACAGTCCTGTACGAGATCGTCAGCCTCTGAGGGGTCCCGCATCAAAGCGCGGGCATAGCGCCGCAGAGCGGGGATCAGTGGCTGGATCAGCAGCACCATGTCATTCACGGTCGATCCTTCCCAAAGCGATGAGGAGGATACCGACTAGTTAGAGGTTGGCCTCCGCAAGATCATCCCAGGGCCAGCCCGCCGGATAGCGGGTTGGCGCGAGAAACACCGGAAATCATCACAGCAGCGAGCGCCAGAACGCCAGCCGTAATCGCGATCAGCGCCCTCTCTCGTGTCGCATGTCTGTTCATCATTCCCTCCGGAACGGTTTATCGCTGAGGAATTCGGCCTCGACTCGGGTGATGCCGATGTCCTCCAGCATTCTGTCGTCGAGCGCGGTGAGTTCGGCACGGGCACGGATGCGCCGGTGCCATTCGCGCAGGGTGGCGAAGGCCCGCTCGACAGGATGGCCAAGCGCGCGCCACAGCCGCCCCGCGGCGTCGCTCTCCGCCAAGAATGGGGCTTCGACCGCGGTTTTGGTCCGGACCGCAGCGTTCGGAGACATGGCGATAAAGGTCCGGGACGATGCGCCCTGGGCACAAGTACAGGACGCAGACCCGACAGCAATCGCGCTGGCGAGCGGGCGCGGTCGAACGGAGTGGCGACAAAGCAGAGGCATCAGCTGCTCCAGCACGCTTCTCCCAGGCTGTCCGACAGCAAGACAGGCGAGGGAGCGGGTTATTCCGGTCCCGGGGAAAAATTTTCGGAGCAGCGGATTGCGGTCATTCGCACCACTCATGTCCGCTCACCATCCGCCGGTGAGCGCCGTCGGGTCACGCTTCGGTGTCCGGCTGAGGGATCCCCTAGCAGGGTGCTGAAAAAGGTTGCCGATTTGGCGGATCGCTGATTCTCTGGGGGCGGGGAATGGGGGGTGCGATGCGCGGCGACGATGCGATGAAGGGGAGTTTCTTCAGCTATGTCGACCTGGAGAAGCGGGTACGGTCGGATCATCCGCTGCGGCTGATCCGGGCGATCGCCAATGCGGCGCTGCGGGCGCTGACGCGCGATTTCGCGGCGCTCTATTCGCCGATCGGGCGGGAGTCGATCCCGCCGGAGCGGCTGCTGCGGGCGCTGCTGTTGCAGGCGTTCTATTCGATCCGCTCGGAGCGGCAATTGGTCGAGCGGATCGACACCGATCTGCTGTTCCGCTGGTTTGTCGGGCTCGGCATCGAGGACCCGGTGTGGAACGCCACCACCTTCACCAAAAACCGCGACCGGCTGTTGGACGGCGCGATTGCCCAGAAGTTTCTCGCCGCGGTGCTCGCCGACGACAAGGTCAAGGGGTTGTTGTCGGACGAGCATTTCTCGGTCGACGGGACCCTCTTGGAGGCCTGGGCCAGCCTCAAGAGCTTCCGCCCGAAGAGCCCGCCCTCGGGCGCCGACCCGAGGGACGGCGCGGGCGAGCCGCTGGGGCCGGGGCGCAACGCCGAGCGCGACTTTCACGGCGAGCGGCGCACGAACGACACGCATGCCTCGACCACCGATCCCGATGCGCGATTGTTCCGCAAGGGCAGCGGCAAGGGGGCGCGGCTCTGTTTCATGGGCCACGCGCTGATGGAGAACCGCCACGGCCTGATTGTCGATGCCATCACGACGCGCGCCTCGGGCCATGCCGAGCGGCTGGCGGCGCTGGCGCTGATCGCGCCGCGCGCCGACCGGCCAAACCCGATCACGCTGGGCGCCGACAAGGCTTACGACACCGCCGATTTCGTCATGGAGTGCCGCGAGCACACGGTCACCCCGCACGTCGCGCAGAACCAGAAGGGGCGGCGCTCGGCGATCGACGGGCGCACCACCCGGCACCCCGGCTATGAGATATCGCAGCGCCTGCGCAAGCGCATCGAGGAGGCCTTCGGCTGGGCCAAGATGGTGGCCGGGCTGCGCAAGATGCGCCATCGCGGCCTGCCCAAGGTCGGCTGGCAGTTCACCCTGGCGATGGCCGCGGCTTGAGCGGCACCTTGCGGCGCTCGACGATCGCTCGGTAGACCGGATCGGGCATTGGGGCGAGGCGCAACTCGTACCAGAAGCCGCCGATGCGCCGCAGCTCGCAATCCGCGGCGAGCGCGACGCGATCGACCGGCCGGGAAGGGGGGTTGCGACGGGCGCGGAGCCGCGCCTTTTCCTCGGGCAAGACGATCGGTACGTTTCAGGATACCGTCCCGCTCGTCGACATAGAGCGGCTGGTACCACAGGCAGGAGAAGGGTTCCTTGGCCTCGCCGGGATAGATGAAATGCCACCCGTGCCGGCGGCGCCGCTTGATGGCCACGAAGTCGCGCAGATGATCGCGGACGTGCTGCTGCACGGTGTTGTCGGCGCGCAGATGCGCGGCGATCTCGGCATAGACCTTGTCCCACGGCCGGCCGACCTGACGCTCCAAATAGCGCCGGAGCGGCGCCAGGTTTTCGTTCAGCTCCTTGGGATCACCGGCGATGAGGTGCCGGCGGCGCATGCCTTCCCGCTGCGGAAGATCCTCAAGCGGAGAGGCGCGGCCGCGATGGTCGATGCCGCCGCGGCGAGGACGTTCGACGATCACGCGCGACATGTCGGCACGCATGGCTCAGCTCCTGCGATGTCGAAAGGCGACCGCGCACGCCATAGCGTTCGCTTGGCACAGGGCCGGCGGCGGCAAAATTCTCCAAGGATGGCTACAGGCGCGATCGTATTGGCGGCGCTGATGTGGATCGGGTGCTGCTATTTGTCAACCGCGAGCTGAGTTAGGCAGAAAGAGCGGACCGGCAGGGTATCAGCCTCCTGACGAACCGAGACGGCGGGCCGCCTCGGCAATCGGCAGATACAATGTGATCGGGCGGCTGACAAACCGATGAAATCCGAGGTGCTCGTAGAAGCCGAGGGCGGCATCGTCTTTCGCATCGACGATCAACGCGAAGATCGCAGGCTCCGCCCGCATCGCGCGCGCGATCGCATCGACGATCATCGCGCTGCCGACCCCGCGTCCCCGGAATGCCTGGTCGACGGCGAGCCGGCCGATCAGGCAAGCGGGCAGGGCCGCATAGCGCGGCAGGCGTCTCGCATGTTCCGGCACGAGCTCCGGGAGCGGCAGGCTGGTCGCCGCGAAGGTGTAGTAGCCGGCGACCTTGCGGGCAGGGTCGAGCGCGACAAAGCAATTGCTGACCCGGCGCCGAACATCCTGCGCTGCCAGTTCCCGGAAATACCGGTCGAGCGGCGCGACGCCGCAGGCAAAACCGGCCCGGTCATGCCCCGGGCCGAGCGGCGCGAAGGTGAACTCAGTCAACCGATGCCGTGACGAGCTTGCGGTAGCGCTCGATCGCGCGCTCCATGGCCGGCGCCAGCGGCGGCGGGTTGAGGATCGCGTCGGCGAGAGCGCGCTGATCCTCGACCGACAAGCGGATGATCTGGGTTTCCTCGATCGTGCGATGCGCTGCTTCCTGTGCCGCGGCGACGACGAAATCGCTGACGCTGCGTCCCTGGATCTCGGCGGCGCGTTTGACCACGGCGAGCGCATCCGGCGTGATCCGCGCTTCGAGCCGCGCCGTGCGGGTCTGGCCCTGAGGCATCATGGTTGCTCCTAGCTGCCTATGATGTACGCTAATTTGCCGTATAGATCAAGCGGCGTGAAAAGAGCCGGAAATCAGGCTGTCATTTTGAACATTAAGTGGCGGTATTCTTTGAACGCTATGTGGCGTAGCCCGCGCCGCTTCCGCCGGCCTGGCATGCTCATCCGCTTTCCCGTCCGACAATCATTCTGTCCGGTTTGGCGTTTCACGCCAGGATTGGCGGACATTTCGCGGGTGACCGCTCATCGAGCGTTTGGCGGACACGCCCGCGAGAAGCGCATCGAGAGCTGAACCCGACGCGCCAAATAATTCTCAAAATCCTACGCCAGATAATTTTCAAAATGACAGGCCGTGCGTCCCTTCCCCGATGCTGGTGCCGGCGATGATCGCCGCCGCCGGCGAGCACGCCGCGCTGCGGTTTATCGACTTCTTCACCGCCAACATCCGCAACCCGAACACGCGCGCCGCTTACGCCGTCGCAGTGCGCGGCTTCTTTGCCTGGCTCGACCGGCACGACATTAGCGAACTCGGCGCGATCCGCACGCACCATGTCTCAGCCTATGTCGAGACGCTGACGCGCGCCTATAAGGCGCCGACCGTCAAACAGCATCTCGCGGCGCTCCGCATGCTGTTCGACTGGCTGATCGTTGGCCAAGTGGTCGAGCAGAACCCGGCCGCCGCGGTGCGCGGGCCCAAGCATGTCGTCAAGAAGGGTAAGACGCCGGTCCTCGACCGCGACGAAGCCAGGAAGCTGATCGACAGCATCAATGTGTCGACGATCGTCGGTCTCCGCGATCGGGCGCTGATCGCTCTCCTTATATATAGCTTCGCCCGGATCTCGGCCGCGCTGCACATGAACGTCGAGGACTATTACCCGCAAGGGCAAGCGCTGGTGGATGCGGCTCCACGAGAAGGGCGGCAAACAACACGAGATGCCTGCCCACCACCTGCCCGAAGGCTACATCGATGAATATGTGAGGGCGGCCGGCGTTGGCGCGGAGACCACCCCCCTCTTCCGCACCCTCGGCGGCCGCGGCCGCAAGCAGCTGACCAACGACCGGATGACCCGCCAGGATGCACGACGCATGATCGTCCGTCGCGCCGTGAAAGCCGGGATCATCACCCGGCTCGGCTGTCACACCTTCCGTGCAACCGGGATCACAGTCTACCTGCTCAACGGCGGCCTGCTCGAATACGCCCAGCAGATGGCGGCGCACGAGAGCGCACACACGACGAAGCGCTACGACCGCCGCAACGATCAGGTCACGCTCGATCAGGTCGAGCGCATTGTTTTGTAAGTAGCTGAAATAGGCGTTCAGATCAGCCGCAGGCTGACCGCCTCGGGTCCTTTATGGCCGTCCGGCCCGCCGCTTGCGGCAAGCCGGTCGAGGCCGTCTGGTCGATCACCGTCCGCGCCGCAGTTAGATTGATCAGGCCGGAAATACATAAGCGAAGACCGTGAACGATCGGGCTTCGTCGGGCGTACGCCACGGCTGCTGACAAGTCAGGAAGCGCTCACCGCGGGCCAGCGCGGTTTTTGGCTCTTCAAGCAGCCAATCTCCCCATTTATCGGTGTCGGCGACGCCGCACGCCGCTCCGAATTCACACCCGACAAATAACGGAAGTAGCGGCTTTAGCTTACAGATGTCAGAGCCGACTTCTGCATTACGTTTGAACTCGATCAAACACCAAATATGTTGTTGGTTTTTGGGAATGTTCCACGGTCTGAAGACGACGAGATCGACCCTCCTTTGCCCACGAATTTTCTGCCCGAGATTTTCATCCGGCAGCGGCTGAGGAGGGCCGTTCGTCGTCGATCGATTCCACTCCCAAAGTGTTGAAACCTTGACCTCTGGCATCATAGATATTTCATTGCCTAGGCGATGAAAAACATACGATGCCATGAAGCTCTCGTGCATCCAGTCAGGGGGAAAGTCGGTCAGCTTGAAGAATCTCCTCAAGGCATCCGCCGCGCTATCACAGATTCTCTGGATGACGGGTTCTATTGTCTCGAAGTCCGTCAAGGACACCTCCTTATCTGAACGAGGACTCGTCAGGACCGGGTTATACCAAATCCCGGTGAGGGCGACTGAGGGCGGGTGAGCGCAGGGGATTCCCAAGGGCGCCGGAATATGATTCATCGTGGCAAACGAGCGGGGGTTTGCCATGGGGGCGGCGATTGGGCGTCGGGAAGACGTCACGGCGGCGCAATTGCGGGCGCTGGCCAAGCAATCCGAGGATGCGGCGCAGACGCGGCGGCTTCTGGCATTGGCGGCGATCGGTGACGGTGGCTCGCGCAGCGCGGCGGCCAAGCTCGGCGGGGTCGGGGTGCAGACGGTGCGTGACTGGGTGCTGGCGTTCAACGCCGAGGGGCCGGCGGGGCTGATCAATGTCAAGGCGCCCGGCAAGGCGCCGCTGCTCGACGCAGCGAAGCGCCAGGCCTTGGCGCAGGCCGTCGAGGCCGGTCCGAT
>DATJUL010000089.1:0-2305 GCA_035502295.1 Allostellaceae bacterium
GAAATTGCCGATCTTATTTGAGGCAAAGCGGGAGGGCCGAAGATTGGCGGAGTATCGGGTCTGTTTCCTCAACAAGTTTTCTCGCAATGAAAGAATATACAAATGTTGCCAGCGGTCGATTGTCATCCGTTTGGCACCAAACCCTGAACAGGCGGTGGAGGCGGCAAAAAAAGAGTTCGCCCGCCTCGAGGGTATTCGCGATCGGCGAATCCACGCCGCCTATATCGAAGTCGAGGCGATCGAGGACGACGCAGACCGGTCAGGGTCGTCGTCGATCAACGAGGAGAGCTCACGATGAAGCAACCGGACCAGCGGCAGCGAGCGGCCGGCCGTCGGATCGCCGGACACGCCCAAGAGGATCACATCCTCGATCCCTACCAGGCGCGGCAAAAGCCCGCTGAAGGTGCGGTCTGCCCGAATGCGGCGCCCTTTATTGGGATGGGCGCTGGCAGTGGTCGGTGGCGGCAAGGAATGCGGCGCAGCAAATCTGTCCCGCCTGCCGCCGCATTTCCGACAAATTTCCGGCCGGCGTCGTGACGTTGCGCGGTCGGTTGCCGCAGCCGCAGCAGGACGACCTGGTGAGATTGGTCCGTCATCAGGAAGAAGCAGAAAAAGCCGAGCATCCGCTTAATCGGATCATCGGTATCGATGAGACCGCGCAAGGGCTGGTGGTCACGACGACCGATATCCACTTGCCGCGGCGGATCGGTGAGGCGGTCAGGCGCGCGTTCCATGGCGCTCTCGACATTGAATTCGACAGCGATGAATATTTCGTGCGCGTCAACTGGACGCTCCCGAGCGGGGAGGCGGGATGAATTGCGCTGAAGCAACGCCGCGTCCGCCCGATCCGATGATGATACCGGGTCGACGAACCCCTTTCCGCGGGCACACCAATGGAAAACGGTGATGGCAGATATACCTGACGCAGCGGCGAGAAACCGAAATCGCCGGCAAAGCGCGCCGATCCCACGAGGCAGATATTGCCGCGTGCTCGGTAAGCCCCAAGCGCCGGCGCAATATCGCTGCGCACCTCGCGAGCGGCTTTCTTAAAAAACCATAAGGTCTAGATCGACAGTGACCGGATCGGCAGCTACCGTGCGGGTACGGCGCTGCCGCCAGGACCCCGATAGAGGCGCTCGACATCGTCGCGCCGGCAGAGCTGGGTACCGGCCCCAAGAAACGCCGCCGTTCCCGCGGCGATGCCGAACCGCACGGTCTCGCGCAACGCGAAATCCAGGCCGAGACCGAGCACGATCCCGGCCAGCATGCTGTCGCCGGCGCCCCGATTCGCGCGTAGAAATCCTGCGGGACGCCGAGCGGCAGGCTGCCGCTGGCGACAATGAACTCGGCCTCAGCGGCGGCGCTCGACAGCAGATCGAGGCAACGCTCCTGGTCGGCGGCGCCGACTACCGGCCCTGGCAGCAGGAAGCGGTACTGCTTGCCGCTCTGCCGCTCTTCGACCGCGAGACTCTCGCGCGTGAACCCGGCGATCGCGACCATCTGGTGCGCGACACCCTCCGCGTCCAGCAAGTGGCGGATCATCTCGCCGGCGGCACCGCCGGCCGGGAAGATCGCCACCGCCTCGCCCGCCCAAGGCATGGACCGCCCGGGCGACATTGATGCCGCCGCCGGCGTCATAGCGTGGCGCCGAGCAGCACAGTTTGTGGGTCGGCTCGATCCGCTCCGTCGCGGTCGCGATGTCGAGCGCCGGGTTCATCGTCAAGGCGACGATCGCTGCCATCCTCGTGTCTTTCGGCAATCGTTATTGCGCCGCAAGCGGGGTGTTCGCCCGCTGCTGCTCGGCCTCGTGGACGGTGGCCATCGTGCGCAAAAGGCTCGCCGCGTCGACGCTGATCGAGTCGATGCCGAGCGCGGCGAGGAACCTGGCGATCTCGGGATAGTTGGCCGGCGCCTCGCCGCAGATCCCGACATGGCGGCGGTTGCGTTTGGCGCCGGCGACGGCGAGGCGCAGCATTTCGAGCATGCCGGGATCACGCTCGTCGAAATCAAAGGCGACGATCTCGGAATCGCGGTCGACACCAAGCGTCAATTGCGTCAGGTCGTTCGAGCCGATCGAAAAGCCGTCGAACAGCTGGGCGAACGCATCGATCGCGATGACGTTGTTCGGGATCTCGCACATGACATAGATCTCGAGCCCGTTCTCGCCGCGTTTCAGCCCATGCGCCGCCATTGCCGCGATGACCGCTTCACCCTCCGCAACGCGGCGGCAGAACGGCACCATGATCTTGAGGTTCGTGAGACCCATCGCGCCGCGCACCCGCGAGAGTGCTGCGCATTCGAGCGC
>DATJUL010000090.1:0-12485 GCA_035502295.1 Allostellaceae bacterium
AGGCGAGATTGTCGCGCGCCGACATCGCATCGTAGAACCCGACCTGATCGGGCAGATAGCCGGTCCGCCGCTTGACTTCGAGCGGGGCGCGCAGCGGATCGAAGCCGGCAACCTCGGCGCGGCCGGCGCTCGGCTCGGTCAGGCCCAAGAGCATCAGGATCGTCGTCGTCTTGCCCGAGCCGTTGGGCCCGAGGATGCCGACGATCTCGCCGGGCGCGACGGCGAAATCGATATGATCGACCGCCGCGACGGCGCCGTACATCTTGGCCAGCCCCTCGGCACGGATCACCGCCGCGTCGGCCATCAAGCGCTCCTCACCGCCGGCCGAAGCGGGCGACGGCGAAGACGACGACGAGCAGCGAGGCGGCGATGATGCCGATCGCGACCGCGCCCCACAGGGTCGAGGTCAGCACGGTGATGCGGAAATTCGCCGACTGGTCGAGGCCGCCGGCGCCATCGGCGCTGACCGTCGCCTGGTAGTCGCCGGCGATCGCCCGGTTCGACGGGGTCAGCGTCATCTTGACCTCCTGCCGGCCGCCCACCGCGAGTTCCGCCACCTTTTTCGGCACAAAACTCGATGTCCAATCCTCCGGGGTCGAGGCGGACAGCGCGATGTCGCGGGCCGGCGCGCTGCCGTCGTTGTGCAGCACCAGGGTCAATTGGCTCGGCTGGCCGGCATAGGCATCGCCCGACAGCCGGCCGCCGACGCCCGCCAGCAGCAATTGCGGCTGGCCGACGATCGTCAGGCTGACCGGCAGGCTGGCGCTTGCCGCCGCGGTCTTGGCCAGAAGCCGCAGATCGTAGTCGCCGGCCTTGGTTTGCGACGGCAGCGCCAGGGAGGCATCGACATCCTTCGATTCGCCGGCCTTGATCGGGATGCTGGTGATCTGCTGCGTGCCGAAGGCCTGCGTGAAGTTGACCTGGAAATTCTTCGGCGCGGCGGCGCTCAGATTGACCGTGGCGTCGCGGCCGCTGTCGTTGACGACCGTCATCGTGTATTTGAACGCGGTGATCGCGGTGCCGCGCAGCGCCGGAAAGTTGGTCGTCAGTTTGAGCCGGGCGGGAACTTCCTTGCCGACCGTGACGATGAGCGGCAGGCTCGCGTCGTACTGCCGATTGCGCACTTCCACCGTGAAGCGGTAATCGCCTTCCGCGACCCCCTTCGGCGGTTCCAGCCGCAGTTGCACCGGCTGGTCGGAATTGGGTCCGACCTCGACGGCGCCGATCGGCTGGCCGCCGCCGAGGAGCTGCGCCTTCCAGCCCTTCGCCACCTGCGGCAGGCTCAGCTCCAACAATTGCGGCGGCAATTTGAAATTGCGTACCGTCAGGTCGAGCGTCTTGGTCTCGCCGGCGCGGATCGTCAGGTCCGGATACTGCGTCGTGACAAACAGCCCGGAGACGTTGTCCGCCGTGCCGGCGGCGCGCGCCGCCGTCGCCGGCAGCGCCAACAGGAACAGCACCGCAACCAGCCGCCGCATCATGCGCCTCACCCCCATATCGCACTCACGCGAGCCGCCGGACCACAACGCACAACACGCCGCGCGGCGGGCGCGCTGCGGACCGGGCGCTCAAGGCGAGGGTGACATAAAGCAGCGCTCTGCCTTGACGAAATTAAGTTTTTTTAATGTGGCTGGAGGCCGGCGGCGGGCGCGGTCAGAAGACGCTGTCGGCGAGGCGGCCGAACCAGCCCCGGCCTGCCGTCGCCGGCAGCGTGCGGCGGGTCACGAGATCGAAGGCATCGCCATACCAGTGACTGCCCGGATAATTGTAGCCGAGCACGGCGGCGTTTTTCTTCGCCTCATCGACGAGGCCGAGCGCCAGGTCGCACTCGACGAGGCGCTCAAGCGCTTCCGGCACGTGGGTCGTCGTCTGGTACAGATTGATGACCCGCTTGAAGCGGTTCATCGCCGCCAGATAATCGCCGCGTTTCAGGTAATAGCGGCCGATCTCCATCTCCTTGCCGGCCAGATGATCGCGCACAAAGTCGAGCTTGAGCTTGGCGTCGCGCGCATATTTGCTGTCCGGGAACCGGCGGATGACATCCTGCAGCGCGACGCGGGCCAATCGCGTCAGTTTCTGGTCGCGGCCGACATCAACGATCTGCATATAGTAACAGATCGCCTTGAGATAATAAGCATAGGCAACGTCGCGATTGCCCGGATGCAGCTGGATGAAGCGATCCGCCGCGATCACCGCCTCGTTGTAATTCTGGTTCTGGTAATCGGCATAAATCTCCATCAGCTGGCTCTTTGTCGCCCACACCGAATAGGGGTGCTGGCTTTCAACCTGGCCGAAGGTGCTGGCAGCTTGGGTGTAATCTTGCTGCACCAAAGCGTCCATCGCCTTGTTGTAAAGATCGTCGACCGGCTTTTCGATATCGGCTTGGTTGTTCGAGCTGCTGCACGCCGTGACGAGCAGCAGCAACCCTGCCGCGCATAATAGCGGCACCAAGATGGACAGGCGCATCCTCGACCAACCCCGCGGTTTATCTCGCTTGCGTCTTATAGCATGGATCGGCGGGCGGGCGATAAAGCCGGCGATTCGGGCGATCGCGGTCAGGCGCTGGGGACGCGCATGCCCTCGGGCAACGGCGCGATGTTGAGCGGCCCCGTCTCGCTGACGGTCGTGCGGCACCATGCGTCGGGGTCGGCGAACAGCGCCTGCAGCAGCCGGCGGTTCAGCGCGTGGCTCGATCGCACGCCGCGGAACTGGCCGACGATCGGCCCGCCGGCGAGATAAAGATCGCCGTAGGCATCGAGCAGCTTGTGACGGACAAATTCGTCGGCAAAACGCAGGCCGCCGTCGTTGAGCACCCGATTGCCGCTGATCACAACCGCGTTGTCGAGCGACCCGCCGCGCGCCAAGCCCGCCGCCTTCAGCCGCGGCCAGTCGTCAAGCAGCCCAAAGGTGCGCGCCGACGCGAGCTCGGCTTCGAACGTGCCGGGATCGAACGTGACGGCAATGTCCTGGCGGCTGATCAGCGGGTTGTCGAAGTCGATCTCGAAGCTCATCGAAAACCCATGCTCGGGCAGCAGCGCCGCCGAGCAGCCGTTCGCCGCGACCGACACCGGCTTCAGAACCTTGACGGCGCGCCGGGCGGCATCCAGCGCGCGGGTGCCGGCGCGCGCAATCAGCTGCAGAAAGGGCGCAGCGCTGCCGTCCATGATCGGCACTTCCGGCCCGTCGAGTTCGACGATCGCGTTGTCGACGCCGCCGCCCGCGAGCGCCGCCATCAGATGCTCGATCGTGCCGATCGCGATCCCCTCGCCATTCGACAAGACGGTCGACAACGCCGATTCCCGCGTATTGCGCCAATCGGCGCGGATCGCGGCGCCGAGCCGGTGAAACACGATGCCGCTGTCCTGCGCCGCCGGCCGCAGCGTCATCGCGACCGGCTGCCCGCTGTGCAGGCCGATCCCCCGACAGCCGACCGCGGAGCGCAGCGTGCGCTGCAATGCAACCCCCATATCCCCCAACATGCGTCGCCACTTCGTTAATGCAACGAACCCGGTGCGAAACCTATTGCGGTCACAGGGCCGCCACAAATCAAACATTGTTGCCAATTGTTGCGTCGCGATCGCCCTGGCGGCAGACCCGGTGCCGCGCCGAACCTCATCGCCTGGGCGAATCGCTCGGGCGAATCGCCCGGGCGGCGGCCGGCGGATGCCGCGCTTCACGGCCTCGCAATTACCCGAGGCGCGGGCGTTCGTTGATCGCGATGACGCGGATGCCGCCCCCGTCGAGGCGGATCGTGCTGAGCGAGGCCTGCGCGACCTCGATGCGGCCGTACAGATCGAGCGGCATGCCAAGCGCGAAGACCAGCGCCGAACGGATCACATCGCCGTGGCTGACGACGACGACATTGTCGTCGGGATGACGCTCACCCAATTCGATCAGCGCCTCGACGACCCGCTGTTGCACCTGCCGCATATTTTCGCCGCCGGGGATGGCGGCGAGGCTGCGCTGGGTGCTCCACGCCTGCCAGCGTGGATCGGCGCGGATCGCCTCGAACGTCGCGCCGGTCCATTCGCCGAAGTCGAGTTCGATCAGATCGTCGCGAAACGCGATCGCCAAACCGAGCCGCGCGGCGATGATCTCGGCCGATTCGCGCGTGCGCTGCAACGGGCTGGCATAGAGCGCGCCAATGTTGCCCTCGGCGAGACGCTCGGCGACCGCGGCGATTTCGGCGCGGCCCCTCTCGGTCAACCCGACGCCCGGCATGCGCCCGGCCAGCACCCGGCCCAACAGGCCATGCTCGCCATGGCGCAGCAGGTGGAAGACGGTCATCCGCGGCGGTCAGTCGCCGGCACGGGCGGCGTTGCGGATGTTGCCGCTCTGCTCGGGGATGCCGGTTTCCTCCCAGCAGACGCGCGCGAACGCGGCGACGCCGTCGCGAATCTCTTGTTTTGTCGCCGAGCCGAAACACAGCCGGAGGCGCGATTTGTTGGCCTCGCCGTCCACCGTCCAGTCCGGGCCGGGGTTGAACGCGACGCCGACTTTCAGCGCCGGCTGCAACAGTTTGCGCACGTCGACCTGATCCGGCAACTTGATCCACAGGAAGATGCCGCCCTTCGGCAGCCACGCCTCGGCCGCCGTGCCGAATTCGCGCGCCACCGCCTCGACCATCGTGTCGAGCTTGTCCTTCAGCGTGCGGCTCAGTTCCTCGACATGCTCGGCGAAATGCTGCGAGAAATATTCGGCGACCGTCATCTGTTCGAGGGCGCCGGTGCCGCTGTCGCCGGCGCTCTTGATCGCGATGACACGCGAGAGGAACTCCCAGTCGGCGATCATGTAGCCGAGCCGCAAGGCCGGCGCCAACGTCTTCGAGAACGAGCCGATATGGACGACCTGGCGCGGGTCGAGCGCATAGAGCGCCGGCGGCGCGTCGGCGACGGCACCCCAGGTCAGGTCGGCATAACACTCGTCTTCGAAAATCGGTACGCCGTATTCGCGCGCCAGCGCCAACAGCTCATGGCGGCGGGGCAGAGGCATGATGCTGCCGGTCGGGTTCTGGATCGTCGGCACCGTACAAATGTATTTCGGCGTCGCCCCCTTGCGTTTGAGGTCGGAGAGGATCGCCGCGAGCGAATCCATGCGGATGCCGTCTTCGTCGAGCGGCGCGCCGACGATGTTGACGCCGATGCGGCGCAATTTGTTGAGATAGCCCTGATAGGTGAACTCTTCGAGGATCACCGTGTCGCCCGGTTCGAGCAATATCTGGTTGATCAGGTCGATGCCCTGGCCGGAGCCGGCGGTGATGAGAATGTCGTCGCTCGTCGCCGCGATGCCGCGCCAGCGGCCGAGCTTCTTCGCGACGAACTCGCGCAGCTTCGGATAGCCCTGCGGCCCGTGCCCCATGCTGTAGAGCGCGAGATCGCCGCCGTCGCGCCGCAGCGCGGCGGTGGCGGCCGCGATCAGCGCCTCGATCGGGACGAGGGCGCGGTCGTTGTGGCCGCCGATGAAATTGTAGCGGGCATTGCCGGCCCAGCGCGGCGCCGGCGGCGGCACCTGCCGGCCAAACAGATGCGGGTAGGCGAAACCGGCGTCGTTCATGCGGGGGAGATCCTTCCTATTCCACGAGGGCGGCGAGATAGCGGCCGTAATCGTTTTTGTCGAAGCGGCGCGCCTCGGCCAACAGCCGGTCGCGATCGATGTAACCCATATGATAGGCCACTTCCTCGAGGCAGGCGATCTTTAGCCCCTGGCGCATCTCGATCGTGCGAATGTATTCGGCCGCATCGAGCAGGTCCTGGTGCGTGCCGGTATCGAACCACGCATAGCCGCGCCCCATGCGCGCGACGCTCAGCGCCCCACGCTGCAGATAGACGTTGTTGAGATCGGTGATCTCCAATTCGCCGCGCGCCGACGGTTTGAGACCGGCGGCGATCTCGACGACCGCATTGTCGTAGAAATACAGCCCCGTCACCGCCCATGAGGAGCGCGGCTGCGCCGGCTTTTCGGCGATCGCCACGGCGCGGCCCGCTTCGTCGAACTCGACGACGCCGTAGGCGGCCGGGTTGCGCACCTGATAGGCAAAGACGGTGGCGCCATCGCCCTGCCGCGCCGCCGCCTGCAGCATCTCCGGCAGGCCGTGGCCGTAGAAGATGTTGTCGCCGAGCACGAGGGCGACCCGACCGCCGCCGATGAACGCGCGGCCGATCAGAAACGCCTGCGCCAGGCCCTCCGGGCGCGGCTGCTCCTCATAGCTGAGCCTGACGCCCCAGCGGCCGCCGTCGCCGAGCAGCGCCTCGAAGCGCGGCCGGTCGAGCGGCGTCGTGATCACGAGGATGTCGCGGACGCCCGCCAGCATCAGCGTCGACAGCGGATAGTAGATCATCGGCTTGTCGTAGACCGGCAGCAGCTGCTTGCTGGTGACGAGCGTCACCGGATAGAGCCGCGTCCCCGATCCGCCGGCGAGAATGATGCCCTTCATCGCGACACCCTCACGCCTCGGTTGCCGTTGCCGCCGCGGCGGTTGCCGCATGACCGGCGCCGAGCCGGTCGCCGCGGTAATTCCCGGTCCAGATCGGCTCCCACCACCAGCGGTTGTCGAGATACCACATCACCGTCTTACGCAGCCCGCTGTCGAAGCTCTCGCGCGGCCGCCAGCCGAGTTCGCCGCGGAGTTTTGCCGCATCGATCGCATAGCGCCGATCGTGGCCGGGTCGGTCGGCGACGAACTCGATCAGCCGTGCATGCGGCCGATGCGGGGACGCCGGCAGCAACTCGTCGAGCAGGGCACAGATCGCGGTCACGACTGCGAGGTTGGTGCGCTCGCCGTCGCCGCCGATGTTGTAGCCTTCGCCGGGACGGCCGCCGGTCAGCACGGCGTGGAGGGCACGGGCGTGGTCTTCGACATAGAGCCAATCGCGCACATTGTCGCCGGTGCCGTATACCGGGATCGCCTCGCCGTGCAGCGCTTTCAAAATAGTCAGCGGGATCAGCTTTTCGGGGAAATGGTAGGGGCCGTAATTGTTCGAGCAGTTGCTCAGCACGACCGGCAGGCCGAAGGTCCGGTGCCAGGCACGCGCCAGATGGTCGGAAGCGGCTTTCGAGGCGGCATATGGCGAATTGGGCTCATATCGGCTCTCTTCGCTGAACCGGCCGTCGCGACCCAATGAGCCGAATACTTCGTCGGTCGATACGTGATGAAAGCGGAAATGCCGCGCCCGCTCCGGGGGCAGCGAGCGCCAATAGGCAAGCGCCGCGTCGAGCAGCGCATAGGTGCCCTCGATATTGGTGCGGATGAAGTCGCCGGGACCGTCGATCGAGCGATCGACGTGCGATTCGGCGGCCAGATGCAAGAGCGCGTCGGGCGCAAAGTCGGCGATGAGCGCCGCGATCTCGGCGCGCTCGCAGATGTCGGCGCGGTGAAAGCGATAGCGCCGATCGTGTTCGATCGGGCGCAGCGAGGCGAGATTGGCGGCATAGGTCAGCTTGTCGACGTTGAGCACCTCGATGCCCAATTCGCCGACGAACAGGCGGCACACCGCCGAGCCGATGAATCCGGCGCCACCGGTGACCAATAATTTCATGCCGGATCCCGCCCTGAAACATGCGCTGGCGCAGCCCCGCTGCACCATAAGCAGGACCGATCGGCGATGGCAACTCCTGGTGAAGCGAAGTGCGCAGGCAGCGGCCGGGGCGGCGACGCGTCTCGACATTCGGCAATCGCCGCCGCTAGAACAGCGGCCGATTGGACAGCGGCGACGCGCGGATGATTTTCTTTTCGATCGGACTGCCGGGCCGGTTTGCCGAATGGTGCGATGCGCTCGTCCTGCGGCTCGTCGCGCGTCAGCACGGGTCCGTGGCGCCGGTGTCGCTCGACGATCTCGAAGGGCTGGCAAGCGCGGCGATCCGGGCTCGGGCTGCCAATCTGGTCGTCTGCTGCCGCCAGCCGG
The DNA here is from genome assembly GCA_035502295.1 of Allostellaceae bacterium. Taxonomy (GTDB): domain Bacteria; phylum Pseudomonadota; class Alphaproteobacteria; order ATCC43930; family CGMCC-115725; genus DATARH01. The sequence continues at coordinate 7,902 of DATJUL010000090.1, forward strand.
CGCTGCGGTTGCAGAGCGAGATCGTGCGGGCCGAGCTGCCGTTTGTCGTGGCGCTCGGCGATCCGCGCGCGGCGTTGCGCGATCAGGTCGAGGTTCGGGGTATAGCGCTGACGGACGCGACCCGCGCGGTCGCCGGCAGCTGCGCGACGCTGCCGACGATGGCGCGGGCGCCGCGCGCGCTGGTGCTGCGCGCCGCGGACGGGCCCGACCTGCCGGCGATGGCGGCGGCGATCGCCCGACATTTCGGCATCGGGATCGCCGACGGCGAATTGAGGCGCCTCGTCGCCGAGTTACCGGCTCCCCGAGCCGGGCCGAAGGAACACGACGCATCCTGGGCAGCGGGGCTCGGCGGGCGCGAACAGGCGATCGTCGGCGGCGCCCTCGACCCCTATGTCAGGTATTTCGCCGATGGCGAGCTGCGGCGGCTGGTATGGCAGCCCGACCTTTTCTTTACCAATCCGGAACCCGCCGGTTCCGCCCGTATCGCGGCGACCGGTCCGATCGACATGACCGGCCGGGCGCGCTGTCTCGTCTACGGTCCCTATATCGCCCTGCCGCCGGGACCGTGGTCGGCCGAGATCGTCATCGGCTTCTCGGCCGAGGCGGCTGGAATAAGCTTCCTTGTCGATATTTATGTCGGCTCGCAACTCGCACAGACCCACATCCAGCCGGCCGCAGAACAGGTCGTTGAGGCGAGCCTGCAGTTCACGATCGACGAGGCGGCCAGTCAACCCGTCGAAATCCGCATCTTCAGCGAGCGCGCCGCCTTTGACGGGCGCATCATTCTCGGGCCGGTCAGGCTGCTGCCGCATGAAGCGGTGCAGGACGACATTCAGCAGCACCTCCTCGGCGCCCTGCGCCGCTGACCCGCGCGGCGCCGCCGCCGGCATCGACATTCGCCGTCATTGTTTGGGCGGCGGGGTCATGATGACGATCTCGTCGGGTGCGGCGAAATCGAGAACCCGGCGCACCTGCTGGTCGAGCAGGTCAGGGTCGATGTGATCGGGCTGCATCTGCGAGACGCGGTGCGCGAGCCGAGTGCGCTCGGCTTCGACCCCGGCCAACGTGCCCTTTGCGGCCTGCAACTGCCGGCTCAACCGCTCCCAGGCATTGAGGCCGCGATCGCCTTCGACGAAGTGGTAGGCGAAATACCCGGTCAAAGCGATGCCGAGAAGCGGCCCGACCAACACCTTCGCGCGCCGGCGCATTTCGCGCACCACAACCATCGCTAAACAGAATCACCGAGCACGTTACAGGTCAACGCCGATGAAGATTCTTCGCGAGAGGGTCGATACGCAACTTGCCGAAGACCTGAAGGTTGATACAACCCGCTGATTTAGCGATCATCAGGCAGGAGGCTCATGAGAAGCCGGCGGGTTGCCCAGGACGATGTGCGTGAAAACAGGCTGGTGGACCTGTTCAATCTCGCGCGCCCGCCGAATCGGAGTAGACACGGTACCGACGCCATTCTTGGGCTGGACGCGCAGGAAATCGAGTTTGAACTGAAATCGGTTACTACGGGCGATGCCAGTGTCAGCACCGTTCGAGACCTGGGTCCTGACCATATCGCGAAATGGCGTGGCAAGCATTGGATCATCGGCATTTTTGAGGAACAGGATTTGCTCCATTGCCGATACGGCTCACCAGAGGCGATGGCACCCTGGATTAACCGCATTTGGGATTACATAAGGGTAGATTTCGAGATGGCGAGCCTGGTCCCCGATCTGATAACCTCGGAAATTATGTTTAAGATAATCGGTGAACGGGACCTCTACACCCTGATGGATGCTCGCCGGCTGCACAAAAATCAATACAGAATCATTGAGTATCGAGCTCGAATGGATCGGCCGGACGGTTACAGCCAGCCGCGGATGCTCGAGATATTTCGAGACCGGGCGCGGTACGTGATGAGGCGCGGAGCCACGTTGAATAATCCGCACATCCCGTCGGCATTTTTCGCGGAGTGGCCAATTATCGAGAAAGACCATGCGTCCCAGCTGCGGGAGCTGGTCAGAAATTGGCTCGCGTCAGTGCCGCCCCAACCGCCAACGCCAAGTGGTACGCGACGGGCGGAGCTACCGAGTTCCCGATAAGGCCCAAAGCAAAATAGACCGGCGCCCCGATCGGCCAATCGCCTGGGAAGCCTTGGATCACCATGCAATCGGGCACCGAAAGCCGAAAGTGGCCGTTATTCACGACGTATGCCTTTGCTGATTCCCGTGTAAGCGCCACGCCGTTCGGCCATATCCTCAGCTGATCCCATACCTTCAGGGCACTCACTGAGTTAAGGATGCTCGTCGTGTGCCGGGGTCCGGTGAGCCCGCTGCGGATTGTCGGCGCTACAGCGTCGAACCCGATATCCGGCAAGCCGAGGGCTTCGCGGACGCCCATCGTTCTGGGAAGGCTCCAATCCCGCAGTTTTCCGGAAAACTCTGCCTGGCAATGCGTCGGCAGCGGTGGGAAAAACACATCGGAAATCGCAGGATCACGAAACCCGACAAAAAAGACCCGTCGCCGCCTTTGAGGCAGCCCATAATCGGCCGCGTCCAACGAAAATGTGTGTATCTTGTAACTTTTCGAAAGCGGGCCGATAATGCTGTGCCTAATATAGGTTTCGAACTGCCGTGTCTTCAGACCAAGTACGTTCTCGAAGACAAATGAGCGCGGCTCCGTGCACTTCACCGCACGAACGAACTCAGGCACCATATCGCGCACATCATCCGCGCCGTTTCTGCGTCCTGCATGACTGAACGGCTGGCAGGGCGGGCCTCCATGAAGAACATCGACCTTGGCGTGATATTGAGACCAATCGGCGCCGGTCACGTCGCCTTCGCGACCCCCGAAGACGCTCCATTCAGGGCGTGCCGCTTTCAGTATCTCCGCTGCGTCTTCAAGAATTTCGTAAGACGCCAAATGGCTGAACCCGGCCCGTTCGAAGCCGATGTCGAACCCACCGCCCCCACTGAAGAGTGAGAGTGCGCGAATCCCGTTTGGCGGCCGTTGCGGCATCAGGAAGTTAATATCGAGCCGTGGACAGTTGATCGGGTGCTTGGGCTGGTCGCATTCTCCGCTTAGGGCACGGCGTTTTGCGGCCTGAGAGGCAAGCGTCGTCGCACGGAAGACGGCGCGTTCTTCCGCCGTCAGATTCCAGCCGCGGTACCACGGTGTGTCTGTCCCGCGCGCGGAACCAAGCCTTTCTCTGAGCATGGCGTCGCGTTCTGTACGCTTCCTGCCGATCCTAGAAAGGCAACCAGATTAGCAGAGAGTTCATCGACATTCCCCACCTCGCAGGACCAGACGACCAACACGCGCCAGCCAGTGTCTTGAAGCTCTTGGGTTACCCGCCTGTCCCTCTCGACATTTCGGGCGAATTTTCTGGTCCAAAAATCAGCCCGAGTCTGCGGCACGAATGCGAATCGGCAGCCCGGATGGCGATGCCAATAGCACCCGTGAACAAACAGAATACACCGCTTTGCGCGAAATACAAGGTCCGGCTTCCCCGGCAGATAGCGGTCATGCAGACGATATCGATAGCCCAGCCGATGCAACAGGCGACGAACGACCATCTCCGGGACTGTGTCCCGGCCTCGAATGCGGGCCATGTTGCGGCTCCGCTGCTCGGCCGTCATGCAGTCCATCGGAGGCGGCCTGCTCGCCCCGCGAGCTCTACCGCCGCAGGGCGGCGCGGCCGAGAAAGCGGGCCGATTCGCCGAGTTCCTCCTCGATGCGGATCAGCTGGTTGTATTTCGCGAGCCGGTCGGAGCGCGACAGCGATCCGGACTTGATCTGGCCGGCGTTGGTCGCGACCACGAGGTCGGCGATCGTCGCATCCTCGGTCTCGCCCGAGCGGTGCGAGAAAACCGCGCCGTAGCCGCTGCGCAACGCCAGTTCGACCGCCTCCAGGGTCTCGGACAGCGTGCCGATCTGGTTGACCTTGATCAGCACCGCATTGGCGATGCCGCGCGCGATGCCGCGGCGGATCAGCGTCGGGTTGGTGACGAAATTGTCGTCCCCGACGATCTGGATCGTGCCGCCCAGCTCGCGGGTCAACAGTTCCCAGCCGTCCCAATCGTCCTCCGCCATGCCGTCCTCGAGCGACAGGATCGGATAGCGCGCGACCAGATCAACGTAGTAGGCGACCATGCCGGCGGCATCGAGCACCTTGTCCTCGCCGGCCAGGTGGTATTTGCCGTCGCGGTAGAATTCGCTCGCCGCCGGATCCAGCGCCAGCGCGATGTCCTCGCCCGGCCGGTAGCCTGCCGCCTCGATCGCCTGCATGACGAACCCGAGCGCCGCGTCGGCCGAGGCGAGGTTCGGCGCAAACCCGCCCTCGTCGCCGACATTGGTGTTGTGGCCGGCATCGTGCAGTTTCCTGCGCAGCGCGTGAAACACCTCCGACCCCATGCGGATCGCCTCGGTCACATTCGGCGCGCCGACCGGCACGATCATGAATTCCTGGATGTCGATCGGGTTGTCGGCATGGACGCCGCCGTTGACGATGTTCATTTGCGGCACCGGCAGGGTGCGGGCGAAGACGCCGCCGACATAGCGGTAGAGCGGCTGGCCGAGTTCGGCGGCCGACGC
>DATJUL010000091.1:0-7463 GCA_035502295.1 Allostellaceae bacterium
GGGCAGATGCAGGGCGGCGTCGTGCAGGGCATCGGCTGGGCGCTCAACGAGGAATACATCTACGACAAACAGGGCCGGCTCGATAACGCCGGGTTCCTCGACTACCGCTGCCCGGTTGCCTCCGACCTGCCGATGATCGACACGATCGTCGTCGAGGTGCCGAACCCGGCGCATCCCTACGGCGCCAAGGGGGTGGGCGAAGTCAACATCTGCCCGCCGATGGCGGCGATCGCCAACGCGATCGACAACGCGATCGGCCGGCGCCTGACCGAATTGCCGATGTCGCCGCCGAAGATCGTTGCGGCGCTCGACATGGCCGGCAGCGCCGATTAGGGACGCATTGTCATTGCGGGCGAAGCGAAGCAATCCCGGGCTGCGGCAGAATCGGCTGATCCGGATTGCTTCGTCGCCTTCAGCTCCTCGCAATGACAGCGCAACGCGAGGAGAAGCCGCGATGACGCCCGCGCATATCGTGCTGTCGAGCGGCTTCAGCCGGCGTTATACCGATGGCGTGCGGGAGTTCGACATCGAAGCCAAGACGATGCGCGATGTGCTGAAGGAGCTCGATCGGCGCTTTCCCGGTCTCGGCGAGCACCTCGAAGAGGAGACGACGGTCGCGATCGACGGCGCGATCCACGACCAGCCGACCTATTTCCAGGTGTTGCGGCCGGGCTGCGAAATCTTCTTCATCCCGAAGCTGGAAGGCGGCTGAAGCGGCGCATGCGGCCGCAGCGGTTGGCGACGATTTCGTAACCCTAATCTGCTAGGATCGCTGTCAACGCCCGGCGTTCGCGGCAATTCGGATATGGCAAACGGCGGCCCGATGATGCGCAGGCTTTTCGGAACGGACGGCATCCGCGGCACCGCCAACAGCGAGCCGATGACGCCGGAGACGGCGCTGCGGGTCGCGATGGCGGTCGGCGAATGCTTCCGCAATGGCAACCACAAGCACCTTGTGGTGATCGGCAAGGACACGCGGCTGTCGGGCTACATGCTGGAACCGGCGCTGACCGCCGGGTTCATCACGATGGGCATGGATGTCGTGCTGATCGGGCCGCTGCCGACGCCGGCCATCGCGATGCTGACGCGCAGCCTGCGCGCCGATATCGGGGTCATGATCTCGGCCTCGCACAACCCGTTTGCCGACAACGGTATCAAGTTATTCGGGCCGGACGGCTACAAATTGTCCGACGAGCTTGAGGTCGAGATCGAACGGAGCCTGGAAAGCGGGCCGCGGCGTCGCGCCGCGCCCAATGAGCTCGGCCGCGCCAAGCGCCTTGAGGATGCCGGCGGGCGCTATATCGAATTCGTCAAGCAGAGCTTTCCAAAGGGGCTGCGGCTCGACGGGCTGCGCGTCGTCGTCGATTGCGCGCACGGCGCCGCCTACAAGGTGGCGCCGACCGTGTTCTGGGAATTGGGTGCCGAGGTGTTTTCGGTCGGCGTCGCGCCCGACGGCCTCAACATCAACCGCGACTGCGGCGCGCTGTCGCCCGAGTCGATGCGTCGCGAGGTGCTGGCGCGGCGCGCCGATATCGGCATCGCGCTCGACGGCGACGCCGACCGGCTTGTCGTCGCCGACGAACACGGCGTCATTCTCGACGGCGACCAGCTGATGGGCCTGATTGCAACGAGCCTCGCGCGCGGCGGCCGGCTCGAAGGCGGTGCGCTGGTTGCGACTGTGATGTCCAATCTCGGCCTCGAACGCTGTCTGGCGGAGCACGACATCGGGCTCTACCGCGCCGCGGTCGGCGACCGCTACGTCGTCGAGAAGATGCGCGCTCTCGGCTGCAACGTCGGTGGCGAGCAATCCGGCCATATCATCTTGAGCGACTATGCGACGACCGGCGACGGGTTGATCGCGGCGTTGCAGGTCCTGGCCGCGATCGTCGAAACCGGCCATCGGGCGAGCGAGGTGTGCCGCATCTTCGAGCCGGTGCCGCAGCTGTTGCGCAATGTGCGGTTCGGCGACGGCAATCCGCTCGAATCGCGGCACGTACAGCGGGCGATCGCCGAGGCCGAGGCGCGGCTGGGAGAGGCCGGGCGGTTGGTGATCCGCCACTCCGGCACCGAGCCGGTCATCCGCGTCATGGCGCAGGGCGAGGACGAGGACGTGCTCGCCAGCGTCGTCGACGACATCTGCGAAGCCATTCTCGCCGCCGCGCGCGGCACCGAGGCGATCGAGACGCCAATCGCGATCGTGCCGGTGCAGGCCGCCGAATAAGCATGCGCGGCCGGGTGCTGATCATCGCCGGCTCGGATTCGGGCGGTGGCGCCGGCATCCAGGCCGACATCAAAACCGTCACGATGCTCGGCGCCTTCGCCATGACGGCGATCACCGCGCTGACCGCGCAAAACACGCTGGGCGTGTTCGGCGTGCTGCCGGTCGCGCCCGAATTCATCCGCCGGCAGATCGAAATCGTGCTCGACGACATCGGCGCCGATGCGGTCAAGACCGGCATGCTGCATGACGCGGCGGTCATCGAAGCGGTGGCGCAGACGCTCGCCGAACGCGCGGCCGACGTGCCGCTCGTCATCGATCCGGTCATGGTCGCAAAGGGCGGCGCGAAGCTGATCGAAGAGGGCGCGATCGGCACGCTGAAGCGCCTGCTGATCCCGCGCGCTGCGGTCTTGACGCCGAACCTGCCGGAAGCCGAAATCCTTGCCGGCCATGCGATCGCCGACGTCGCGGCGATGCGCCGCACCGCCGACGAGCTGTTGGCGCTCGGCTGCCGCGCGGTTCTGCTGAAGGGCGGTCATCTTGCCGGCGAGGTGCTGCACGACGTGCTGGCGACTGCGACGGGCCAACTTGTGTGGGACAGCCCGCGCATCGCGACGCGGCACACGCATGGCACCGGCTGCACGCTCGCGTCGGCGATCGCCGCCGGGATCGCGCAGGGAATGCCGATCGAGGCGGCAATCGAGCGGGCGCGCGACTACGTCCGGCGCGCGATCCTCGGCGCCCCCGGCCTCGGCCATGGCCACGGGCCCCTCGACCACGCCCACCCGCTGCACGAGGGCGGCCGCGATGCAGCTTGAATTTCTGACCGTCGATGTCTTTACCGACCGCCGCTTCGGCGGCAACCCGCTGGCCGTCATCCCGCGCGCCGACGGCTTGACGCCGGCCGAGATGCAGGCGATCGCCGGCGAGTTCAACCTGTCCGAGACGACCTTTGTGCTGCCGCCGCGGGACCTGGCTCACACCGCGGAAGTGCGGATCTTCACGCCCAAATTCGAATTGCCGTTTGCCGGCCACCCGAATGTCGGGACCGCTTTCGTCGTGGGTCGGCAAGGCAAGCGGCGCGACCGGCTGGTGTTTGAAGAGAAGGCGGGGCTGGTACCGCTCGACCTGCTGGATGAGGCGGGCGTGGTCGTCGGTGCGCGCCTCAGCGCGCCGCAGCCGTTGCAGCGCGGCGAGGACGATGTCTACGGCGACACCGTCGCGGCGGCTTGCGGGCTGGAAATCGACGATATCGAGACACGCCATCACGTGCCCTGCATCGCCGGCTGCGGCACCGCGTTCGTCTTTGCCGAAGTGAAGAGCCGCGAGGCGCTCGCTCGCGCCCGGCCGCGCCCCGATGTATTCGCAAAGCATTTTCCGGTCGCCGGCGCCACCGGAATTCATCTCTATCTGCGGGACGGCACGGACGGCATCGACATCCGCGCGCGGATGTTTGCGCCGCTCTACGGCGTGGTGGAAGACCCGGCCACCGGCAGCGCCAACGTGGCGCTTGCCGGCTTCTTGGCAAGCCTGCGGTCCGAGGACGATCTCGATTTGCGGCTGCGCATCGCGCAGGGTGTCGAGATGGGTCGCCCGAGCCTGATGGACGCCGAAGCCGACAAGCGTGGCGGCCGGGTCGTCGAAACCCGCATTGGCGGGCGCTGCGTCGCGGTCATGCAGGGCACACTCGACGTTTAAAGCGTGATCGCGTGATGTGGAAACACCCGTCGCCCCCGCGAAAGCGGGGTCCAGGGCAACTGCTCATCGGCGGCCCTGGGTGCCCGCTTGCGCGGGCGTGACGATGCAATTTTGTCCAGCCGTGCTCTACTAGGGGAGCGGCTCGGGCTGCGGGTCCGCCGGTTCGTCGATGTCGAGCAGCGGGACCCAGCCCGGCGCGAGATCGCGGAGCCGCGTCGCCGGCGCAAGTTCCTCGTAGAGGAGGCGCGCCTCGGCGGCGGGTCCGCGTCTTGTCCCCAGTGCCACAATCCGCACCGTGCGCAGCCAACCGCGGTGCGGCAGCACGATGACATCGCCGACCTTGGCGATCTGGTTGGCCTTGCCCACTGCGGCGCCGTTCAGCGTCACGGCACCGGCCGCGCACAGCCTGGCGGCGAGCGAGCGGCTTTTCGCCAGGCGGGCAAACCACAGCCACTGGTCGAGGCGCGCCTTGGCGCGTTCGGGCGCGGCGGCGCCCAATGGACGCAGGGTCAAGCGAAGTTCAGCTCCTTCAGCTTGGCGAAGGGATGGCCGTCGCGCGGCTTGCGCGTCGCCGCGACACGCGGCTGCCGCCGCTTGGCGGCGACGAACCATTCCGCGCCGTCCTCGATGACCGCGCGGTAGCCGAGCGCCAGAAGCAGCCTGCGCAACTGCTCCGGCGCGACGCCGGCGAGCGCGGCGAACTCGGGATCGGCGGCAAAGCGCCCGGCGCGGGCGCGCCGCCGCGCGGCCTGGGCCAGAAGTTCGAGCCGGTCCGGGCGCAGCGCGAGGCCATCCAGCACGCGGCGGCCGATCGCGGTATAGTAGGACGGCGGCACGGCGGGATCGACCGATACCGCTCCGCCGCGGCGACGCGCGCCCGGCACTGCCGGAACGGCGCGGCCATGGTGCACGGCCCACAGCAGGGCGCGGAACCGTACGGCAGCGGCGGCGAGCAGCGCATCGACATAAATCGTTTTGGTGCCGAAACGGACGCCAAGCCGCGCCAGCGCCCGCCGGCTGTCGCGATCGAGCGATCCGGGCGGCATCGCGACATCGTCCGTCGCGAGGCAGCCGAGCGCGTCGGCCAGCTGAAACGCGAGGCCGCGCGCGGCGCCGGCCAGCGGCAGTTCCTGTATCGCGAACAGCGGCGCCAGGCGGCGCTCGATCTCGCCCTTGACAAACAGAAAGAGGCGCTGGCGCACCCGCTCCTTCGCCTCGCCATCGAGGAAATCGCCGGCCCGCACTTCGACCCGCGGGGCAAGCAGGCGCTCGCCGGCCGCCAAACGCCCGACGATCGCGCCGCGCCACAACACGCTGCCCTCGGCGTCAAGCGCGAAGGCCTCGTCGCCCTCGGCGGCAAGAAGCCGGGCGCGCCCCGCGACCTCGCCGCGCAGCACGCGATTGGCCGCCGTCAAGAGGGCGCGGGCGGCTTCGCCCGCATCGGCATCCGGCGCGAAACGGAAGCCGTCGAGCCGGCCGACATAGCTGCCTTCGACCGTGACCTCGCCGGCCTTGTCGATCGCCGCGAAGAGTTCGCCGTCGCCCTCGAGATGGCGCACCAGAGACGCAGCGCGGCGATCGACAAACCGCTGCGTGATGCGGTCGTGCAGCGCGTCGGACAGCCGATCCTCGATGCCGCGGGCGCGCTCCTGCCAGTCGGTGGTGCTGTCGATCCAGTCGGGGCGATGGGTGATGTAGGTCCACGTGCGGATATGGGCGATGCGCGCCATCAGCGTGTCGATATCGCCGTCGAGCCTGTCGAGCTGTGCCATCTGGGCGCCGACCCAGGCGGCCGGCAGCCGTTCCTGCGGCCCCGTCAGATGCAGGAAGCAATGCGCGAGAAAACGCGCATGGCTGTCGCTCATGACCTTACGGAAGTCGGGGATTTGGCAGACCTCCCACAACAGCCGCACCGTCGCGGGATTTGTCGCGCGCGGCGCGACCTCGGCATGGCGCGACAAGTGCCGCAGCGCGCGATGGTCGTCGGCGTCGCGGATCTGCACCAGGCCGGGCTGCGAGGGTCGTTCGTCGAGGCTCTGCAAGAGGGCGCCGATCGTCTGAAAGCGCAGCCGCGGGTTGCGCCACGAGAGCCGCGTCAGCGGCTCGAAGCGGTGCTCTTCCACGGCGGCGACGATCGCCGGGTCGAGCGGACGCTCGTCGGCCGTCGTGCCGAAGGTGCCGTCGGCCATGTGGCGGCCGGCGCGCCCGGCGATCTGGCCGATCTCGGCCGCCGACAGGTGCCGCGGGCCGCTTCCGTCGAACTTGGCGAGCCGGGCGAACGCGACATGGTCCAAATCCATGTTGAGGCCCATGCCGATCGCGTCGGTCGCGACCAGGTAATCGACTTCGCCGGCCTGAAACATGCCGACCTGCGCGTTGCGGGCGCGCGGCGAGAGCGCCCCCATGACGACCGCCGTGCCGCCGCGCTGCCGCCGCACCAATTCGGCGAGCGAGAACACGTCGGCGAGGCTGAACGCGACGACGGCGCTGCGCCGCGGCAGCCGCGTAACCTTCTTGTGGCCGGTGTGGTGCAGCGTCGAGAAGCGCGGCCGGGCGACATATTCGGCGTCGGGGACGAGCCGGCGCATCAGCGGGCGGATCGTGTCGGCGCCCAAAAACATCGTCTCGCTGAGGCCGCGCGCGTGCAACAGGCGCGCGGTGAACACGTGGCCGCGCTCTGGGTCGGCGCAGAGCTGAATTTCATCGACCGCGAGAAACTCGACCGGGCGGTCGAGCGGCATCGATTCGACGGTGCAGACAAAATAGGCCGGGTTGGGCGGCAGGATTTTCTCTTCGCCAGTGATCAGCGCCACCGCCCGCGCGCCTTTCAGCCGCACGATCCGGTCGTAGTTCTCGCGCGCCAACAGGCGCAGCGGAAAGCCGATCATGCCCGACTGATGATCGAGCATGCGCTCGATCGCCAGATGCGTCTTGCCGGTGTTGGTCGGTCCCAGGACCGCGACCAGCCGCGGCGCTCGGCCGCCGGAAGCAGAATAGGATGGAGCGCGCGGTCCGGAACGGGGCGTGGCCATGCGCCTAAAGTGCGTCGTCGGCCCTGGCAGGGCAAGGGTCAACCCGGCGGCCCATGCCAAAGAGCGTTTCTGCCGCAGGCCGCCAGCCGGTATATAATACCAGAAGCGGCGTTGCCGGGCCGGCACTGTCGGCCGGCAATTCGAGGAGATGGCGCATGGGCTGGCTCGACGGACAGGTGGCGCTGGTGACGGGCGGCGGCTCGGGGATCGGCCGCGCCATCGTCGGGCGCTTTATCGAGGAGGGCGCGCGGGTCGGCGTCATGGAGCGGGTCGCCGCGCGCGGCGACGAACTGCGCCGCGAATTCGGCGACGCGATCGTCGCCATCGCCGGCGATGTATCGCAGCTGGCCGACAACAAGCGTGCCGTTGCCGAGACCGTGCGCGCCTTCGGCCGGCTCGACGCGTTCATCGGCAACGCCGGCATTTTCGATGTCTACGCCTCGGTCGAGGAGATGCCGGAGGAGCAGCTGTCGCGCGCCTATGACGAGTTGTTCGCGGTCAACGTCAAGGGCCTG
>DATJUL010000092.1:0-5908 GCA_035502295.1 Allostellaceae bacterium
TGCACGCGATCGCGCCGGACGGCGCCGCCGGGTTCGACGTGCTGACGCCGCTGCGCGAGGCGGACGGGCGTTTCGTCTTTGTCAATCGCGGCTTTGTCCCGACCGCGCTGAGGGATCGCGCGACGCGCGCGGCGGGCGATCCCGCCGGGATTGTGCGCGTCAGCGGCCGCGTCGTACTGCCGACCTCGCCGGGCATGTTCGTGCCGGACAATCGGCCGCAGCGCGGCGTCTGGTATCGCATCGATCTCTTGGCGATGGCCAAGACCGACGGCTTGGCGCGCGTCGCGCCGTTCTACATCGACGCCGACCGCACGCCCAACCCCGGCGGCTGGCCGCAGGGCGGCACCGCGCTGCCCGAGTTGCCGAACCACCATCTGCAATACACAATTACGTGGTTTTCGCTCGCCGCGATCGGACTTTACATTTATTTCAAGGCGCAACGACTGCCGAAGGCAGAGCCTCACGATGAACCCATACGACATTCTTGAATCGCGCTTTGCCCGCCTCGGCGCGATCGAGGAGGCGATCCAGTTTTTGCATTGGGACGCCGCCGCGATGATGCCGCGGGGCGGCGCGGGGTCGCGCGCCGGCCAGCTCGCGACGCTGCGGGTCGTCGCGCATGAGGAACTGACCCGGCCCGACATGGCCGATCTCCTCGCCGCTGCGGAAGCCGATTCCGGCAACCGGCTCGATGAGTGGCAGCGCGCCAATCTGCGCGAGATGCGGCGGCGCTGGCGGCACGCCGCGGCGCTGCCGGCCGATCTCGTCGCGGCGTTGTCCGAGGCGCGGTCGCGATCGGAGGGCGCCTGGCGCGCCGCGCGTCCCGCCGACGATTTCGCCGCGGCGCTGCCGGGCCTGGAGCGCGTCCTGGCGCTGACCCGCGAGGCCGCCGCGGCAAAGGCCGCCGCGCTCGGCACCAGTCCCTACGAGGCGCTGCTCGACCAGTATGAGCCGGGCGGCAGCATCGCACAGATCGACCGTCTGTTCGCCGACATCGAGGCGTTCCTGCCGGCGCTGCTCGCCGCGGCGCTGGAGCGCCAGGCCGCGCGCCCGGTGCCCCCCGAACCGCAAGGACCGTTCCCGCTCGCGGCGCAGCGCCGTGCGGCGCGGCTGCTCATCGAGCGGATCGGCTTCGATTTCGCGCACGGAAGGCTCGACGAAAGCGCCCACCCGTTCACCAGCGGCACGCCGGACGATGTGCGGCTGACCACCCGCTACGACGAGACCGACCCCGCGACGGCGCTGATGGCGGCGTTGCACGAATGCGGCCACGGCCTCTACAAGCGCGGCCTGCCGGAAGCATGGCGGCGCCAGCCGGTCGGCGCGGCGCGCGGCATGGCGGTGCATGAGAGCCAGTCCCTGTTCGTCGAAATGCAGGTGTGCCGCAGCCGCGCCTTTGCACGCGTCGCGGCACCGCTGCTCTTCGAGATGTTCGGCGGCGATGGCGCGGCGTGGCGGCCGGAAGCGCTGTATCGCCGGCAGATCCGGGTGCGGCCCGGGCCGATCCGCGTCGATGCCGACGAGATCACTTATCCGGCGCACGTGATGTTGCGCTACCGGCTCGAGCGCGCGATGGTGGCCGGCGACCTCCTGCCGCGCGATCTGCCGGCCGCGTTCAACGACGGCCTGAGGGCGGCGATCGGCGTCACCCCGCCTGCCGATCGCGACGGCGTCTTGCAGGATATCCACTGGTACGACGGCTATTGGGGATATTTTCCAACCTATACGCTCGGCGCACTGATTGCGGCGCAACTCTTCGCCAGCGCGCGCGACGCGCTGCCGGGGCTCGACGACGCGATCGGCGGCGGCGACTTCGCGGCGCTGCTCGCTTGGCTCAAACGCACCATCCACGAGAAAGGCTCGTTGCTCGCAACCGGCGATCTGGTCGAATCGGCGACCGGCGCCCCACTTGCGGCCGCCGCCTTCGAACGCCATCTGCGCCAACGGTATCTCGCTTAAACCCAAGAGCGGGGAACGATCGCCGCCCGCACGCGTTGGTTGGCGGCCGTGCCGCAGGGGGGAGACGCTGGTGCGCACGCGGATCATTCACCTGGTCAATCCCAAGACCGACTCGCTGACCACCCGCCCGGTTTACCTGAAGCGGGCGCTCTATTCGCCGCTTGCCGGCCTCTTGGCGGTCGCCGCCTGCATCCCGCGCGACCGCTACGAGGTCGTGCTGACCGACGAGAACATCGAGCCGATCGATTTCACCCTGAAGGCCGATCTTGTCGGGATTTCGGCGATGACCGCCTACGTCAACCGCGGCTACGAAATCGCCGACCGGTTTCGTGCCCAGGGCGTGCCGGTGGTCATGGGCGGCGTCCATCCGAGCTTCATGCCGCAGGAGGCGCTGCGACATGCCGACGCGGTCGTCATCGGCGAGGCGGAGCTGGTCGTCGACCGGCTGCTCGACGATCTCGAAGACGGCGCGATGCGCGGCACCTATCGCGCCGAGCAGCTGCACCCGATGACGGGGCTGTCGATGCCGCGCTACGACCTGCTGAAGCCGCACCGCTATGTCAACCGCACCTTTGTGCAGACCTCGCGCGGCTGCCACCAGGGCTGCACGTTCTGCGCCGAGCCGCTGATGAACGGCCTCAAATTCCGCTACCGGCCGGTTGACGAAGTGGTACGCGAAATCGAGAATTGCGGCGCCCGCACGATCTCGATCAACGACGCCGATTTCTTCGGCACGCCGGAGCGGCCGAAGGAGGTCATGCGCGCACTCCGGGGCCGCAACATCCACTGGCAGGCCGGCGTCACGTCAAAACTGGCGCAAGACGACCGCATGCTGGAACTGGCGGCGGCAAGCGGCTGCACGATGCTGTCGATCGGCTTTGAATCGATCTCGCGCGAGACGCTGAAGAGCGTGCACAAACACGTCAACCGGCCGGAGAATTTCGCCGCGCTGGTCGAGAAGGTGCATTCCTACGGCATCATGGTGTTCGGTCTGTTCATGTTCGGCTTCGACGGTGACGACTCGACGGTGTTCGACGAAACGGCAGATTTCAACATCGCGGCCGGTTACGACGCCTGCGCCTATTCGACGCTGACGCCCTATCCCGGCACGCTGACCTGGTACGAGATGCAGCGCGAGGGGCGCATCGTCTCGTACGACTGGACGATGTACGACCAGGGCCACGTCGTCTATCGCCCGCAGCGCATGACGCCGGAGGACCTCGGCCGCGGCGGCATGGACGCCTATCGCCGGTTCTATTCGGCCGGCTCGATCGCCCGCCGCCTGCCGTTGCGCGGCGGCCGCAACCGGCCGCAATGGCTCGTCTACAACCTGTTCATGCGCAAGGGCGCGCTCGGCGACAATCACATCGTCGCGCCGCCGACCGCGGCGCCGGACCTCGCGCCGATGCCGCCGATCCTGCCGGTGAAGCGGGAATGGCGCGATGCCGTGCTGGCGGCGGCCGGCGAACCGGCGCTGCATCCGGTCTGACGCCCGTCAGGTTCACAAAGGTTTACACGGCCATCGCTACCGGCCATATGTGCTGGGCGCAGCAGGCGCGAAGCAAACAGCGGCGCTCAGCGGGGTGACCCATACCAACCGGGGGATGCACGTGTTCGATTCGGCCGATCATGCTGCGGCACGCCCGCTCGACCGCGGCTCGATGTACGAGCGATTGCTTGCGGTCCGCCGCGACAGCGAGCGGCTCGCCGCCGGTCTCGCGGCGGAGGATCAGGCGATCCAGTCGATGCCCGATGTCAGCCCGACCAAATGGCACCTGGCGCATACCACGTGGTTTTTCGAGACGTTCCTGCTGGCGCCGTTCGATCCGGCCTACCGCGCCTTCGACCCGGCCTTCGCCTATCTGTTCAATTCCTATTACGAAGCGGCCGGGCCGCGCCACCCGCGGGCGCAGCGCGGGGTGTTGTCGCGCCCGACGGTCGAGGAGGTTGCCGCCTACCGCGACCATGTCAGCGTGGCGATGCTGCGCCTGATCGAAGACGCCGGCGCGGCGACCTGGCGCGAAGCGGCGCCGCTTGTCGAACTCGGCCTCCATCACGAGCAGCAGCATCAGGAACTGATCCTGATGGACATCAAGCACGTGTTTTCGATGAACCCGCTGCTGCCCGCATATCAGCCGCCGCGCCGGCCGGCGTCGTCACCGGCGGCCGCGCCCCGCCGCGGCTGGATCGATTTTGCCGGCGGTCTCGTCGAAATCGGCCACCAGGGCGCTGGCTTTGCGTTCGACAACGAAGGGCCGCGCCACAAGGTCTGGGTCGAGCCGTTCCGCCTCGCGACGCATCCGGTGACGTGCGGCGACTTCCTCGACTTCATCGCCGACGGCGGCTACGCCCGCGCCGACCTGTGGCTGTCGGACGGTTGGGCCACGGTGCAGCAGCAGGGCTGGCAGGCGCCGCTCTACTGGCGCCGGGCAGAGGGCGAATGGCGCCTCTTCACGCTGTCCGGCGACAAGCCGGTCGCGCCGGCCGAGCCGGTGTGTCATGTCAGCTTCTACGAGGCCGACGCATTTGCCCGCTGGGCCGGCCATCGCTTGCCGACAGAGGCCGAATGGGAGATCGCGGCGGAGGGCCAGACGCTGGCCGGCAACCTCGCCGACCGCGGCCTCTATCACCCCTCCGCCGACGCCGGCGAGGATACCGGCGCGCCGCTTCTGTTCCAGATGATCGGCGACGTGTGGGAATGGACCGCCAGCCCCTATGTCGCCTATCCGCGCTTTCGCGCGGCCGCCGGCGCGATCGGCGAATACAACGGCAAGTTCATGTCGAACCAGATGGTGCTGCGCGGCGGGGCGGCGGTCACGCCGGCCGGCCACCTGCGCATCACCTACCGCAATTTCTTTCCGCCCGCCGCGCGCTGGGCGTTTTCGGGGCTGCGGCTGGCGGAGGATATTTGAGGATGGCAGATGGCGATGGCGGCTTCGCGTTTCACGATCTGGCGCCCGGCGAAGAGAGCTTTCGCGATGCGGTGTTTGCCGGCCTCGGCCGCACGCCGAAGACGCTGCCCTGCAAATTCTTCTACGACGAGCGCGGCTCCGCGCTGTTCGAAGAAATCTGCCTTCTGCCCGAGTACTACCTGACCCGCGCCGAGATCGCGATCCTCGAACGCCATGCCGGCGCGATCGCGTCAGAGATCGGCCCGCACGCCCGCCTCGTCGAACTCGGCAGCGGCGCCAGCATCAAGGTACGCATCCTGCTGAAGGCGCTGCAGGCGCCGGCCGCCTACGTCGCCGTCGACATCTCGCGGGAGTGGCTGCGCGAGGCAGCCCGCGAGCTGGCGGGCGACTTTCCCGGTCTGCCGGTCGTCGCGGTCTGCGCCGATTACACGCGGTCGTTTCCGCTGCCGCCGCTGCCGGGCCCCACCGGCAAGCGGGTCGGGTTTTTTCCGGGATCGACGATCGGCAATTTCGAGCCGGATGCGGTCGTCCGTTTTCTGCGCCACTGCGCCGAACTCTTGGGGCCGGGCGGCGAGATGCTGATCGGCGCCGACCTGAAAAAAGACCCCGCCATTCTCAATGCCGCCTACAACGACAAGGCCGGCATCAACGCCGCCTTCAACCTCAACCTCTTGGACCGCATCAACCGCGAACTCGACGGCGACATCGACGTCGCGCGTTTCGCGCATGTCGCGTTCTACGATGACGCGGCCGGCCGGGTGGAACTCTATCTCGAAAGCCGCGCGGCGCAGAGCGCGACGATCGCCGGAAGGCGTTTCGACTTCGCTGCCGGCGAGCGCATCCACACCGAGAATTCCTACAAATATTCGACCGCGGAGTTCCACGCGCTGGCCGCCCGTGCCGGCTTCCGCCCGGTCGCGACCTGGACCGACCCGGACGATCTCTTCAGCGTCCACTATCTCCGACAACGCTGACCGAACCGCCGGCGAAATGCCCCTCACCCTGTCCCTCTCCCCGCGGACGGGGAGAGGGAACGC
>DATJUL010000093.1:0-8971 GCA_035502295.1 Allostellaceae bacterium
TGGCGTCCCGGCAGCCGGCCGGGCGGTGCAACCTCGAGCCAATAGTCGTATAGACGCGCGACCAGCGGATGCCACAAGCCGCGATCGTCCGGCACGCGATAGCCGGTCCAGGCACCGAATTCGGCGGCATCGTCCGCAGCCTCGCGGTCAACCGCAAGCTCCAACATAGCGGGCGATGCTGCCGTTAATATCTTGGCAAATGGTTAACGCGCCGCGCCGGCAGCGGCACGGCGCCATCACTCGCTTGGAACGCAACCCGCAGAACGGCATGCTGTAGCCGCGCAACAGGAGGGTCGGGCATGGCAGACGAGGTGGCGATTGCAGCGCGTTTCGCGGTCGAGGCGCGCGACCTGGAATATCGGCGCGAGGGCGGAGTGGTGCTGTCGGCGCGGCTTTACCGGCCCAAGGGCGAGGGGCCGTTTCCGGCGCTCGTCGAGGTGCATGGCGGCGCCTGGGCATCGGGCGACCGGCTCAACAACGCGCCGCTTGACGTGGCGCTGGCCAAAAGCGGCATCGTCGTGCTGGCGATCGATTTCCGCATGCCGCCCGAGTGGCGCTACCCGCATTCGATCGCCGACATCCATTACGCGACACGCTGGCTGAAGGCGCATGCGGCGGAATTCGGCAGCCGGCGCGATCTCGTCGGCGGCCTCGGCACGTCGAGCGGCGCCCACCAACTGCTGCTCAGCGCGTTGAAGCCGCGCGATCCGCGCTACGCCGCGCTGCCGCTCGCCGAGGCGCCGGCGGAAGAGGCTCGCCTGCCGTACCTCGCGCTGTGCTGGCCGATCGCCGATCCGCTCGCCCGCTACCGCATGGTCAAGGAGAAGGGAAACACCCGGCTCGTCGAGTCGCACGACGCCTATTGGGCGGGGGAAGCCGAGATGGCGGAGGGCAACCCGCAGCTGATCCTCGATCGCGGCGAGGCGGCGCTGCCATTGCCGCCGGCGATCCTCGTGCAGGGCACCGCCGACGACAATGTGACGCCGGACATGGCCGACCGCTTCGCCGCCGCCTGGCAGGCGCAGGGCGGCCGCATCGAATTGCACAAATTCGCCGGCCAGCCGCACACCTTCATCCCGCGCGACCCGGCGAGCGAGGCGGCGCGCCGCGCCACCGAACTCGTCCGCGACTTCGTACTGGCCGAGGCCGGCGCCGCCTAGGCCATCTCGCCAACCGCCGCCGATTGCCTGTACCCTGCGCTTGGATGAGTGCGTGGGAAGAGGCAGTCAACCCCCATGGCGGAGGCGAGCATGAGTGCGACGAATGACGGTTTTGCGCATCCGGAATTCCTGATCGAGACCGCGGATCTGGCGGCGCTGATCGGCGATCCGCGATTGCGCGTGTTCGACTGCACGGTGCACCTGATCCCCAACCCCGATATCGGCTATGTCGCCAAGCCCGGGCGCGAGGATTTCGAGAAGGGCCACATCCCGGGCGCACAGTTCATCGATCTGCAGGCCGATCTGTCGGCGCCGCATCCGAAGCTGCGGTTTATGCTGCCCAGCGCCGAGGCGTTTGCCGCGGCGCTGGGCCGCTTCGGCGTCGGCGACGACAGCCGCGTCGTGATCTACAGCACGACGACGCCACAATGGGCGAGCCGAGTGTGGTGGATGCTGCGCAACTACGGCTTCGACGGCGCCGCCGTCTTGAACGGCGGTTTCAGGAAATGGGCGGCCGAGGGACGCCCGGTGGAAATCGGGACGGCCACGCCGCACCCGCCGGCCAGCTTCAGCGTGCGCGAGAATCGGCACCTGATGGTCGGCAAGGAGGCGGTCAAGGCGGCGATCGGCGACGGCGCGGTCTGCACGATCAACGCGCTGTCGCGCGAACAGCACACCGGCGCCGGGGGCACGGTATACGGCCGGGTCGGCCGCATCGCGCGGAGCGTCAACGTGCCGGCCGCCGGGCTCGTCGATCCCGCGACCGGCGCCTATCTCCCGGCCGAGCAATTGCGCGCCAGGTTCGACGCGGTCGGCGCCTTTGCCAAGCCGCGGGTCATCACCTATTGCGGCGGCGGCATCGCGGCCAGCTCCGACGCGCTGATCCTGACGATGCTCGGGCATCCCGACGTCAGGCTCTACGACGCCTCGATGTCGGAATGGTCGAACGATCCGGCGCTGCCGATGGAGACCGGCGAATAGCGCGCTACGCCAGCCGCAGCGCCGCGTCGAACAGCGGCAGGAGGGTCGGGAAGGTGGGATAGCGGCCGGCTTCGATGTCGGCGCGCGTCGCCCAGGCGACCGCGGCGGCGTCATCGCCCGGCACGCCGTCGCCGGAGCGCCAGAGGCCGCGCACCGCGACCAGCACATAATGGAATTGCACGCGGCCTTCGGCGTCGCGGCTCACCGCATCGTGCACGTCGAGGATGCCGGCCGGCTCGGCGACGATGCCGGTCTCTTCGAGCAGTTCGCGCATCGCGCCCGCGGCGACGGTTTCGCCGAGTTCGAGCGCGCCGCCCGGAAAGCCCCAGCGCCCGGCATTGGGCTGCTGGGCGCGCTGCACGATCAGCGCCGCCTCGCCGCGCACGACGACCGCCAAGACGGCGACAATCGGCCGTTCGGGATAGCGCCGTGCCGCCCGCCGCGCTTCGAGTTCGGCCGATGACGGCGCGTTTCCCGGTCGGTTGGCCTCGTCCACGGCGGTGCTCCTCTATCGCAGCAAGAGGATCGCGGCGATCGCGACGAGCGCGGCGGCGGCGACCCACAACGGCAGCACTAGAAACGGCAACAGGCGGGCGCGGTGGACGGCCTGCGTCGCGAGGCTTTCGGCGTGCATCATGACGCCCTCGCGCGACCATTGCTCGATCATGCGGTCGAGCCCGCGCAGCAGCCGCGGCGCCGTATCGAGCGCTTCCAGCAATGTCTCGATCCGCAGCCGCAGCCGCGCCTCGGGGCCACGGTTCTCGCGCACCCATGCTTCGACCAGCGGCCGCGCCAGGGTCCAGATGTTGATCGCCGGGTCGAGGCGGCGGCCGATCCCTTCGATCAGCACCATCGTCTTCTGCAGCAAGAGGAGCTGCGGCTGCGTCTCCATCTCGAACTGCTCGGTGATCTGAAAGAGCTGCGCCAACAGGCGCGCGATCGAAATTTCGTGCAGCGGCAGGCCGAGGATCGGCTCGCCGATCGAGCGGCAGGCCTGGGTAAAGGCGTCGATCGAGCGGCGCCGCGGCACATAGCCGGCAGCGAAATGCACCTCCGCGACCCGGCGGTAGTCGGCGGTGAGAAACCCGATCAGCATGTCGGCGAGATAATAGCGCGTGTCGCGGTCGAGCCGGCCCATGATGCCGAAATCGACGATCGTCAAGGCGCCGGCGGCATCGACGAACACATTGCCGGGATGCAGGTCGGCGTGAAAGAAGCCGTCGCGAAACACCTGCTTGAAGAACGAATCGGCGGCGCGGTGCAACAGCTCGGGGATCGCATGGCCGGCGGCGACGAGCGCGTCGCGGTCGTCGACGCGGATGCCGGCAATGCGTTCGGTCGTCAAGACGGTGCGGCCGGTGCGCCGCCAATCGACCCGCGGCACCCGCAGCGTCGGATCGCCGGCAAAGTTCTCGGCGAGTTCCGAGGCGGCCGCCGCCTCGAAGCGCAGATCCGTCTCGAACTGCACGGCCTCGGCCAGCGTCTCGACGACCGCAACCGGCTTCAGGCGGCGCAGCGCCGGCCGCATGCGCTCGACGAGCCGCGCCAGCCAGCGGAACAGCTCGAGGTCGCGGGCAAAGGCGCGTGCGATGCCCGGCCGCAAGACCTTGACCGCAACCTCCTCCCCCTCGGTCGTCACCGCGAAATGCACCTGCGCGATCGACGCCGCGGCGACCGCGCGGTCGTCGAACGCCGCATAGAGGCTGCCGATCGGCTGCCCGAATTCGGCTTCGATCATGGCGCGCGCCGCGGCGCCCGGAAACGGCGGCAGACGGTCCTGCAACCGCGCCAGATCCTCGGCGATGTCGTCGCCGAGGAGATCGGCGCGCGTCGCCAGGATCTGCCCGAGCTTGATAAAGCTCGGCCCCATCTCGCAGAACGCCGCCGCCAGCCGCTCGCCGGGCCGGGCGCCGGCGTGGCGGCGCTGGCGTAACAGCCGGCTCGCCCGCGCCAGGGCCGCCGCACCCGACAGCCGGTCGCCGGTCGCGACGAGCGGGGCGAGCGCGTCGTGCCGCGCCAGCGTCAGCGCGATCCGGCACAGCCGGGCGAGATTGCGGCCGCTGCGGAAGAACTGCAACACGCGCGGTCAGAGCCGCCAGGCGGAATAAAGCGCCGCGATCCCGCCCGACAGGTTGCGAAAGCGGGCGCGGGCGAGGCCGGCGGCGGCGATCCGCGCGACGATCTCGCTCTGCGGCGGAAAGCGGCGGATGCTCTCGACGAGATAGGCGTAGGCGTCGCGGTCGCCGGCGACGATGCGGCCCAGCAGCGGCAAGGCGCCAAAGCTGTAGGCGTCGTAAAGCGGCTGGAGCAGCGGTGCTACGGTCGGGGCGAATTCGAGGCACAGAAACCGGCCGCCCGGCCGCAGCACGCGGTGCGCTTCGGCCAATGCCCGCTCGATATGGGTCACGTTCCGGAGGCCGAACGCGATTGTGTAGAGGTCGAAGCAGCGATCGGGAAACGGCAGCGCCTCGGCATCGCCGGCGATCCAGTCGATCCCGGCGAGGATGCCGTCGTCGAGCGCGCGGGTGCGGCCCTCCGCCAGCATTTGCGGCGTCGCGTCGCAGACGATCGCAGCGCCGCCGTGGGCCTGGTCGAGGCGCTTCAGCGCGCGGCGGGCGATGTCGCCGGTGCCGCCGGCAACATCGACGAGGCGCTGGCCGGGGCGCGGCCGGAGCGCGGCGATCATCTGCGCCTTCCACCAACGGTGGATGCCGGCGCTCATCAGGTCGTTCATCAAGTCGTAGCGGCGCGCCACGCTGTCGAAGACGCCGCGCACGAGCGGCGCCTTTGCCGCCGCGGGCACCCGGCGAAAGCCGAAATCGGTCTCCTCCCCGGGGGACTTATCGCTTGTCTCGTCGTCGCTCATCGGGCACCAACAATAGCCGCAGCACCCTGTCGCCAGCCAGATTTACATGCCCGAACTGCCCGAAGTCGAAACCATCCGCCGCGGCCTCGCGCTGCGCCTCAGCGGCCGCCGCATCGTGCGCGCCGAATTGCGCCGGCCCGACCTGCGCCGGCCGTTCCCGCCGGACCTCGCACAGCGGCTCGACGGCGCGCTGATCGGCGATCTGCGGCGCCGCGGCAAATACATCCTCGCAGAGCTCGACGACGACGGCCTCCTGCTCCTGCATCTCGGCATGTCCGGGCGGATCACTGTCGGCGGCGACAACGCACCCGACGAAAAGCACGACCATGTCGTGCTGCGGCTCGACGACGGCACGGTCGTGCGGTTCAACGACCCGCGCCGCTTCGGCCTCATCGATTACCTGGCGCGGGGCGAGGAGGCGCGCCATCCGCTCCTGGCCGGCATGGGGCCGGAACCTTTGGGGCCGGATTTCGATGGCGCCTATCTGACGCAGGCGCTCGCGGGCAAGATGACGCCGATCAAAGCGGCCTTGCTCGACCAGAAGATCGTTGCCGGCCTCGGCAATATCTATGTCTGCGAGGCGCTTTACCGCGCCCGGCTGTCGCCGCGCCGGCTGGCCGCGACCGTGACCGGGGCGCGCGCCGCGCGGCTCGCTCAGGCGATCCGCGACGTGCTGCAAGAGGCGATCGAAGCAGGCGGCTCGTCGTTGCGCGATTATGTCCAGGCCAACGGCGAACTCGGCTATTTCCAGCACCGCTGGGCGGTCTACGGCAAGGAAGGGGAGACGTGCCCGGCGTGCAATTGCCGCGACGGCGTGCGCCGCATCACGCAATCCGGCCGCTCGACCTTTTATTGCGCCCGCTGGCAACGCTAAGCCTTGCCGCCCGCGCACGCTGTGATCAACAGCTTGCAGGTCGCGCGTCGTTGTGCCGGAATGAAGCGAGGCGATATGTCGGGGAGGACAGCGTGATGGAAAAGCGATTTGGCGTCATCTCGGCCGACGGCCATTGCCGGCTCATGCACCTGCCGTTCGATTTGTGGACGAAGCGTCTGCCGCAGCGCTTGCAGGAGGACGGGCCGCGGGTCGTGACGCGCGACGACGGGGTGCGCCGCTGGGTCGTCGAGGGCCATGACTGGAGCGGCGTCGGCTGGGCCGGCACCGGCCGCGGCGCGGTCAATTGCTATACCCGCCACGGCGTCGCGGAAGAGGCCGAACCCGGCATCTTCCGCGCCGCCAGCGCCAAATACCGCTGCCAGGACATGGACCGCGACGGGGTCGATGCCGAACTCGTCAACGGACCCTACGAGCAGTTGTCGCAGATCAAGAACGGCGAACTTCGCGCCGCCTGCGTCAGCGCGCTCAACGACTGGGCCCGCGAACTCTACCAGGAGTCGGATGGCCGTTTCATCATGCTGCTGCCGCTGCCGTGCATGACACCCGAGGAAGCGGCCGCCGAACTCTGCCGGGTCGCCAAGTTCGATATGCCGACCGGGATCATCTTCGACTGGACCTTCGCGCCGGAGCCGGTCATCCATCAGCAATGGGAGAAGGTCTGGGCGGCGGCGGCGGAAACCGGGATGCCGGTCAACTTCCACGCCTTTCCGGCCGGCGGCTCGCGCCAGATCGGGGTCGGCGTCTCCGGCCTTGAGCCGCGCAACCAGGCCCTGATGCGCGTCATCAATTTCCCGATCGGCGCGATGGCGGAACTCACCACCGCGGTCGTGTTCTCCGGGATTTGCGACCGCCATCCCGGCATCCGCTTTGTGATCGAGGAGGCCGGGGTCGGCTGGGTCCCGTTCGTCTATTGGCGGTGCGACCGCGAATACGATTTCGGCGGGCCGGAAACGCGGGTCTTCGCGCCCGATATTCCGCTGAAGCGCATGCCGAGCCAGATCCTCAAAGAGCACGTCTATTTCACGTTCGAGGTTGAGGAGGAGGGCGGTTTCCGCCGGGTGCCGGAAGTCGGTTATGACAATTTCCTGTGGGCCAGCGATTTTCCCGGCATGGACAGCCCGTGGCCGAACTCGAAATCGGCCGGCCATGCACCGGTCGAGGCGGCGCTCGGCAAGGATGGCCTCCACCGTCTGGTGTTCGAGAACGCGCGCCGGCTCTACAACATCCCCGTCCGCGAACCGGCGCGCCAGCCGATCGCCGCAAAATAGCCTTCGGCGCATCCATGCCGTGCGTGGTTCGAGACGCGCTCCGGCAGCGCCGGAGCGCTCCTCACCATGACGAGCATTTCTGACCATCGGACTCACCCCGTCATCCTGAGGTGCCGCGCGCAGCGCGGCCTCGAAGGACGCACAGCGCCCTTGCAAAGGTTCGCATGATGCCCGAATTCCGCTATCTGACGGTCGAGGACGAAGGCCGCGTGCGCATCGTCACGATCAACCGGCCGGAGGTCATGAATGCGCTGCACGCCGAGGCGCATTGGGAATTCGATGCGGTGTGGAACGACTTCGCCGGCGACCCGGAATTGTGGGTCGGCATCATCACCGGCGCCGGCGAGCGGGCGTTTTCGGCCGGCAACGATCTGAAGGTGCAGGCCGCCGGCCGCCGCGGACCCCGGCCGAAAACCGGCTTTGCCGGCCTCACCCACCGCTTCGATCTCGACAAGCCGCTGATCGCTGCGGTGGGTGGCGTCGCGATGGGCGGCGGGTTTGAGACCGCGCTCGCCTGCGACATCATCATCGCCGCCGAGAATGCGGTGTTCGCGCTGCCGGAGCCGCGGGTCGGGCTGATCGCCGGCAGCGGCGTGCATCGCCTGCCGCGCATGATCCCGCAGAAGCAGGCGCTCGGCATGATCCTGACCGGGCGGCGCGTTTCGGCCGCCGAGGGGAAGGAGATGGGGTTTGTCAACGAGGTCGTACCGGAGGGCCAGGCGCTGACGGCGGCCAAACGCTGGGCGGGGCTGATCCTCGAATGCTCGCCGATGGCGATCCGCGCCTCGAAACAGGTCGCCTGCCGCAGCCTCGACGAGCCGACCCTCACCGCGGCGATGGTCCGCACCTACCCGGCGCAGGAGGCCAATCTCAAGAGCCATGATTATATCGAAGGCCCGCGCGCCTTTGCCGAACGCCGCAAACCCGACTGGCAGAACCGCTAGAGCACGATCGGGCTGACTTGAAGCACCCCAAACCGTCATCCACGGCCCGATACCGCTCTAATGTCGCCATATTGGCGTGGTATGGCTTGCGGCGTCGGGACTCGGCAAAGGAGGCTGGCGCGGGTGCTGTGGCCGGTGGGGTTGCGCGATGCCGCAGGCGGGCCTGCTGCACAATTTAAGCGCGAAACCGCCTGCTGATTCCCAGCAGAAGCAGGCGGAGCCGGCAAGCGCACATCTACAGGTTGCAGCGAGCAAGCGGCAGGACCGGCCGCGCGGAGCAAACCCATCGCGGCGGCTCCGCCAGAGGTATCGCAATTGGCAAAATCAGTCCCCTTGCGCGGCCACGGGGCGTCGAGGGTCTTGGTCTCAGCCAAATGCAACTGCCCTGGAGGCAACAGTGATTGCGCTTGACAGAGCGAACAAACCGTGTACTCTATCGTCATCCCGCCGCGTTGCGCGGCCCCGCCCGGTGTGGAATAAGGGGGGAAGGAGATCATGCAGACCGCGTTGCGCCTGTTGGACAAGGACGTGATGGACAAGCAGCGGGCGCTCGATGCCGCCCTGGGGCAGATCGAGCGCGCCTTCGGCAAGGGCTCAATCATGAAACTGGGCTCGCGCGAGGCGCCGTCCGATGTCGATGTGATCTCGACCGGTTCCCTGGGCCTCGACATCGCGCTCGGCATCGGCGGCCTGCCGCGCGGCCGCGTCGTCGAGATCTACGGGCCGGAAAGCTCGGGCAAGACGACCTTGGCGCTGCATGTCATCGCCGAGGCGCAGAAGGGCGGCGGCACCTGCGCCTTTATCGACGCCGAGCACGCGCTCGATCCGGGCTATGCCCGAAAGCTCGGGGTCGATGT
>DATJUL010000094.1:0-7211 GCA_035502295.1 Allostellaceae bacterium
GCATCAGCTTCCTTGCGTCCGGCATGCCTTCGGGGTCGAACGCGCGGATCGTCGCGCCGGCTTCGTGGAGCGCCGGCAGGATCGACAGCGCCGGGCTGTCGCGCATGTCGTCGGTGTTGGGCTTGAACGTCAGGCCCAGCACCGCCAGCGTCTTGCCCTCGACATCGCCGCCCAACGCCGCGGTGATGCGGTCGGCCATGCGGCGCTTGCGCGCGTCGTTGGTGCGCAGCACGGCATCGACGATCTGCAGCGGCGTCTTGGCGATTTCGGCCGTGCGCACCAGCGCCTGGCAGTCCTTCGGAAAGCACGAGCCGCCGAAGCCCGGCCCGGCATGCAGGAATTTGCGGCCGATGCGGCCGTCGAGGCCGATGCCGCGCGCCACGTCCTGCACGTCGGCGCCGACCGCCTCGCACAGATCGGCGATCTCGTTGATGAACGTGATCTTTGTCGCCAGAAAGGCATTGGCGGCGTATTTGATCAGTTCGGCGGTTTCGAGCGAGGTGAACACGACCGGCGTCTCAATCAGGTAAAGCGGCCGGTAGAGCGCCCGCAGCACGGCGTGGGCATGCTCGCTGTCGGTGCCGATGACGACGCGGTCGGGCCGCATGAAATCCTCGATCGCCGAACCCTCGCGCAGGAATTCCGGGTTGGAGGCGATGTCGAAGCGCGCCGGCGGGAGCGCGTTGGCGAGGATGCGCGCGACCCGCCTGCCGGTGCCGACCGGCACCGTCGATTTGGTCACGACGACGGTGCGCTCGTTGCCGCTCTCGGCCAGCGCCGCGGCGATCTCGGCGGCGGCGGCAAAGACGTAGCTCAGATCGGCGTGGCCGTCGCCGCGCCGCGACGGCGTGCCGACCGCGATGAACACCGCGTCCGCCCCCTCGACCGCTGCCTTCAGATCGGTCGTGAAGGCAAGCCGGCCGGCCGCGGCGTTGCTCGCGACGAGCTGGTCGAGGCCGGGCTCATAGATCGGCAGTTCGCCGCGTTTCAGCCGCTCGATCTTGTCGGCGTCGCTGTCGACGCAGGTCACGGCGCCGCCGAATTCCGAGAAGCAGGCGCCTGAAACGAGGCCGACATAGCCCGATCCGATCATCGCAATGCGCATCCGCACGCTCTCCCTCTGACGCCGCAACGCGGTGTTGCCCAGAAACGGGCGATGCTGACGCTTATTCCGTCCGTCGCCAACTCGCTTCCTGCCGCAGCCGCCCGGCGGAGGGAAGAGAACGCGAGGGTATTCCGTTGTCGCACAGCCAGGGTAACCCGATGGTTAAGCGTCCGATGGCCAACTCGATCCTCGTCACCGGCGGCGCCGGCTATGTCGGCAGCCACGCCTGCAAGGCGCTGGCGGCAGCCGGCTGGCGCCCGGTCGTCTACGACAACCTGTCGCGCGGCCGCCGCGCCGCGGTGCGTTGGGGACCGCTGGTCGAGGGCGATCTTGCCGATCGCGCGGCGGTCATGGCCGCGCTCTCCGCGCACAACATCGGCGCCGTCATGCATTTTGCCGCGTTTGCCTATGTCGGCGAATCGGTCGGCGATCCGGAATTATATTATCACAATAACCTCGGCGGAACGCTGTCCTTGTTGTCGGCGATGCGGGCGGCCGGGGTCGCGACGCTCGTGTTTTCGTCGACCTGCGCCGTGTATGGGGTGCCGGCGAGCGTACCGATCCGCGAGGATTGCCCGAAAGCGCCGCTCAACCCCTATGGCGAGACCAAGCTGGCGATCGAGCGGGCCTTGCATTGGTACAGCGGCGCCTATGGATTGCGCCATGCGGCGTTGCGCTATTTCAACGCCGCCGGCTGCGATCCCGAGGGCGAGATCGGCGAGGACCACGACCCGGAAACCCACCTGATCCCGCGCGTGCTGCGCGCCGCGCTCGGCACCGCCGAGCCGGTCGAAATCTACGGCACCGACTACCCGACGCCGGACGGCACCGCGATCCGCGACTACATCCACGTGACGGACCTCGCCGATGCGCATGTCAAGGCGCTGGCCGATCTCGCCGCCGGCGGCGACAGCATGGCGCTCAATCTCGGGACCGGCAGCGGCGCCTCGGTGCGCGAGGTCGTCGCGGCGGTCGAGCGGGTCGCCGGCCGCAGGGTGCCGAAGCGCGAGGCCGCGCGGCGGCCGGGCGATCCGCCGGAGCTGGTCGCCGACCCGGCGCTGGCGCGGGCCCGCCTCGGCTGGCAGCCCCGCCACTCCGATCTCGACACGATCGTCGGCACCGCGCTCGCCTGGGAAACCCGCCGACGGGACAGCGGAGCTTGAACCACCACGGGATTGCTGCATCGCTGCGCTCCTCGCAATGACGGGTTGTCCTCAAGTCATTGCGAGCGAAGCGAAGCAATCCCGGCGAACTTTAGACAAACGGAAACGGAAATGACCGTCGTTTCTCTCGCCGCACATCGCACCGCCAGCCGGCAGACCGAGGGCGATCGGAGTTCGCCGGAGCCGGATCGCGCCGCCCCGGAAGCGCTGCCGCTCGATCCGCCGCCGGCCGGCCCGATACGGGTCGCGGGCAAATTCTTTTTTGCCGGCGAGCAGAAGCATTTTGTCCGCGGCGTGACGTACGGCCCGTTCGCCGTCGGCAGCCACGGCACGCAATTTCCCGAACGCGACGTCGTCGCGCGCGATGTCGGGCTGATGCGCGGCGCCGGCGTCAACACGCTGCGCACCTTCACGGTGCCGCCGTTATGGCTCCTGGACCTGGCGCAGCAGGCCGGAATCAAGGTGCTGGTGGGCCTGCCGTGGACGCAGCACGTCACCTTTCTCGACAGCGCGACGATCAAGCGTGACATCCGCGCGATGGTTGCCGCCGGCGTGCGGGCGTGCGCCGGCCACAAGGCGGTCTTCGCCTATCTCGTCGGCAACGAGATCCCGCCCGACATGATCCGCTGGCACGGCGCGGCGGCGGTGCGGGCGTTTCTGAAGGAACTGGTCGGCCTGGTCCGCCGCGAGCACCCCGGTGCGCTGGTCAGCTATGCCAACTTTCCCTCGACCGAGTATCTCGCGGTCGATTTTGTCGATTTCCTCTCTTTCAACGTCTATCTGCACGAGCCGGGCGCGTTCGGCCGCTACATCGCCCGGCTGCACAACCTGGCCGTCGACAAGCCCCTGGTGTTGACCGAGTTCGGCATCGACTCGCTGCGCCACGGCGACGAATTCCAGGCGGAGACACTCGACTGGCAGGTGCGCGCGGCGTTTGCCGGCGGGGCTGCCGGCACGTTCGTCTTCGCGTGGACCGACGAATGGTTCACCGGCGGGCAGCGGATCGAGGACTGGGCGTTTGGCCTCGTCGATCGCGAGCGCCGGCCGAAACCGGCCTTGGAGGCCGTCGGGCGGCGCTACCAGGGCCCGCTGCCGCCGGCGCTGCTGCGCTATCCGCGAGTCTCGGTCGTCGTTTGCGCCTACAACGCCGAACGCACGATGGAAGCCTGCCTCGCCTCGCTCGAAATCCTCAACTACCCGGATTACGAGGTCGTCGTCGTCAATGACGGCTCCCGGGACCGCACGCTCGCAATCGCCGAGAGCTTTCCTTACTGCCGCATCATCAGTCAGGAGAACAAGGGGCTGTCGGTCGCGCGCAATGTCGGCGCGGCGGCCGCCACCGGCGAGATCGTCGCCTATACCGACAGCGATTGCGTCGCCGATCCCGATTGGCTGACCTATCTCGTCGCACGCCTGGAGGAGGGCGGTCTCGCCGCTTGTGGCGGCCCCAATTTCCCGCCGCCCGAAGACGCGCTGGTGCCGTCCGCCGTCGCGGTGTCGCCGGGTGGCCCGACGCATGTGCTGATCAGCGACGAGGTGGCCGAGCACATTGCCGGCTGCAACATGGCGTTTCGCCGCGACGCGCTGTTGGCGCTCGGCGGCTTCGACCCGCGCTACCGCACCGCCGGCGACGATGTCGACATCTGCTGGCGCTTTCAGGACGCCGGCCACACGATCGGCTTCAGCCCCTCTGCGATCGTCTGGCATTTCCGCCGCAACACGGTGCGCGCCTACCTCAACCAGCAGCGCGGCTACGGCAAGGCCGAGGCGCTCGTCTATGCCAAGCATCCGTTCCGCTTCAACCTGTTCGGCCAGGCGAAATGGCTGGGGCGGATTTACGGCGACCTGTCGGCGGCGCTGCTCTTGTCGCGCAAACCGCTGATCTATGCCGGAACGTTCGGGCGCGGCCTGTTCCAGACGATGTACGAGCCGCCGTCGTCACTGACCGCGGTCCTGCCGCTGACCTTCGAGTGGAGCGTCGCCGCGATCGTTCTGGCGCTGGCCGGCATCGCGGCCGGCGGCTGGGCCTGGCTCCTCGCGGTGCCGCTGTTGGCGACCTGGACGATGTGCGTCAGCGGCGCTTTGAAGGCGCCGATCGACCAGCGCTTCGCCGGCCTCAAGGCCCGCGCGCTGGTTGCGCTGTTGATCTATCTCGGCCCGCTGGTGCGCGGCTGGGAGCGCCTCAAATGGCGCTGCCGCATGATGCAGACCGCCGCTCACGTCCGCTTCGCGCCGATCGCGCAGCGCGCCCGGATCGACTGGGCCGAGCGCGCTTTTGTCCTGTCGTATTGGAGCGACCGGGCGGCCGAGAAGGAGGCGCTGCTCGGCGGCCTGATGGAGTTCCTGTTGCCGCAGAAGTATTTCGTCGTGGCCGATACCGGCTGGAGCAAGTGGGACCTGAAGATTTCGCGCGGATTGTGGAGCCGCGCGCTGGTCACGGTCGTCGCCGAGAACCACGGCGGCGACCGGCGTCTGTTGCGGGTGCGCTGTGCGATGCGCGCGTCCGGCCTGGCGCGCCTTTTGGTGCGCTGCTATGCGATGGCGCTGGCCGGCAGCCTGATCGTCGGCGCCCCGCTCGCGGCGCTGGCGATCCTCGCGGTCGCGGCGGCCAATCTCGCCGTGATCGGCGTGCGGGTCGCGACATTCGGCCGGCTCATGCACCGCATCATCGAGACCGTGGCGCGGCCGACCGCGCTGTTGCCGGCGGCGCCGATTGCTGCCCCGGCGCTGCCGCTCGGCCGCCGCCAGCCGGCGTGAACCTGCCAGCGCTGCAATGATCGGCAAATTCCGGCCTTATCTGCGGGCGCATCGCTGGCCGGTGCTGCTGGCCTTGGCGCAGGTCTTCCTCGCCGCCGGCCTCGAGCTGTTGAAGCCGTGGCCGTTGCAGATCGTCATCGATTATGTCCTCGGCCACAAACCCCCGCCCGCCGGCGCGCTCGGCGCGCTCCTGGCGATGCCCACGGCCTGGCTGCTGCTGCTCGCCTGCGGCGGCATCGTGCTGGTCAATCTCGCCGCCGGCGCGATGACATTCTGGCACAACCTCACGACGATCCGCGTCGGCCAGAGCATGGTCAATGCGCTGCGCGGCGATCTTTATGCGCATCTGCAGCGTCTGTCGCTCGCCTATCACGGCCGCCAGCGGGTCGGCGATCTGATGTACCGCGTCACCGCCGACAGTTTCGCGGTGCAGACGATGGTCATGAACGGCGTCTTGCCGATCCTGTCGGCGGCAATCCTGCTCGCCGGCATGCTCGTCGTGCTGCTGCCGATGGACCCGCTGTTGACGTTGGCGGCGCTGTCGATCGTGCCGGCGCTGTTCGTGCTGATCGCCGGCGTCAACCGCAGGATCGTCGCGGCCGCGACCGAGGTGCGCGACGCGGACAGTCGGGTCTATTCGCTCGCGCAATGGGGCATCGCGGCGATCAAGGTCGTGCAGGCGTTTACCAAGGAAGAGGAGGAGCACCGCCGCTTCATGGGGGCGAGCCGCGACAGCCTCAACGCGACGCTGCGTCTCTACGGCTGGCAGACGCTCTATTCCGGTCTTGTCGGCGGCGTTGTCGCGGCGGGCACCGCGATCGTCGTCTATACCGGCGCGCAGGCCGTGCTGTCGGGCCGCCTCACGCTCGGCGAACTCCTCGTGTTCGTCGCCTATCTCGCGCAGCTTTATGCGCCGATCAACCAGATCACGCAGAGCTGGGGCCTCATTGCCGGCGCGCGGGTCGGCGCTGCCCGCGTCTTCGAGGTGCTCGACACCGAACCCGACCTGAAGAGCGGGGCGTGCCTGTTTCCGCCGGCCGGCGCGAGGGGCGACATCGCCTGGCGCGGGGTCGGCTTTCGCTACCGGCCGGAGACGCCGGTCTTGCGGCACGTCGATCTGCGTGTCGCGGCCGGCGAGCAGGTGGCGATCGTCGGCCCGACCGGGGCCGGCAAAACGACGCTGCTCGGCCTGGTGCCGCGGTTCTTCGACCCGACGCACGGCAGCCTGACCATCGACGGCGTCGATGTCCGGGATTATGCGCTGCCCCTATTGCGCCGGCAGGTCGCGATGGTCTTGCAGCCGCCGCTGATCTTTCCGCTGTCGGTCGCCGACAACATCGCCTACGGGCGCCCCGGCGCCGACCGCGCCGCGATCGCGCGGGCGGCGCGGCTTGCCCGCATCGACGAGGTGATCGCCACTTGGCCCGAGGGCTACGACACCGCGCTCGGCGAGGGCGGCGCGGCGCTGTCGGAAGGCGAGGCGCAACGCATCACGATCGCCCGCGCGCTGTTGCGCGACGCGCCGATCCTGATCCTCGACGAGCCGACCTCGGCGCTCGATGTCGCGACCGAGGCGCTGGTCATGGCGGCGATCGACACGCTGACGGCCGGGCGCACGACGCTGATCATCGCGCACCGGCTGTCGACCGTGCGGCGCTGCGACCGCATCGTCGTGCTGCGCGACGGGATCATCGTCGAAGAGGGCACGTTCCCAGAGTTGTTGCGGCGCGGCGGCCTGTTCGCCGAATTCTACCGCAGCCAATTCGCAGCCGATGCGGCGGTCGGCGATCGGCCGGTGCCGGTGCCAAGCTGAGCGAGAGGCCGCGTCAGCGCCCCTTGAAGACAGGCCGGCGCTTTTCCATGAAGGCGGTGCGGCCCTCGGCGTAGTCCTCGCTCGCGAAACATTCGGCGACGACGCGCCGGCACAGCTCCATGTCGCGCTGCGCCTCGTCGTTCAAGGCTTCGCGGACGATCTGCTTGGCGGCGCGGATCGTCAACGGCGCGTTGGCGGCGATCATGTCGCAATAATTCTTCACGTAAGTTTCGAGTTCGTCGCCCGGCACGAGCCGGTTGACGAGCCCCATCTGGAGCGCTTCCTCGGCGGTGAACTGGCGCGCAGTATAAAAGATTTCGCGGGCATAGGCCGGCCCGACCATGTCGATCAGCTTTTTGATGCCGTCATAGGC
>DATJUL010000095.1:0-9814 GCA_035502295.1 Allostellaceae bacterium
CGAGCCGGCACCGCGCTCGCGCAACCGGCGTCGCCGGCGGGCCGCCCCGGCTACTGCAGCCGCGACGGAACACGCCGCCGCCACGCCGGAGACGCATGGGCCACGGTCGCGCCGCGACAACCGCGCGGGTGGCGCCACGGACCGGCGCCAATCGCCGCCGCGCGGCGCGCCTAATCGCTTCCGGCATGACGGACGCGGGGGACGCGAAGGGCCGCGCCAGATCGACCGCAAGCTCTACACGGTCGATGCAGTCGTCGATCGCGGCTTTGACGATGTCGAGGAGGAGGCCGGCACGCGGCGCGTGCACTGGACGATCGTCAAGCGCACGACCGCCGACCAGGTCAGCCGCAAGGCGCTCTCGGCGGTCTACGTGCTGCAGCGCGACGGCGCCGACAGCGAGTTCCCGAGCCTCGGCGCGGCGCGCAACGCGGTCAACAAGACGATCGTCCATCCGGAAAAGCTGACCCGCTCGAAGGCCGAGTACGCCGCCGAGCGCGGCGGCGGCAAGAAATAGGCGACCCGTGGAAGAAATCTATTGCTTCGCCGGCAACCCGCTCGACCGCATGAGCGAGCGCCGGCGCGACCGGGCGTGGGTCGCGGCGCTGCTCGCCGACCCGGCGGCGCGCGTGCTGCCGCTTGTCGATCTGCGGCCGTTGACCCGCGGCGAGGCCGCCGCGCCGATGCTTGATTGGCAGCCGGCGGCTTCGTGGCAGGCGCAGATCGAGGCCGGGGCGATGCTGGTGTTTCTCGGCGTCGGCGACGACAAGCGGCCGTATTTCGCGATCGACGCAAGCGCCGCGGACCTACGGCCCAACGGCGGCGACGCGCCGTTCGACGCCCGCACCTTGGCGCCGTTGCTGCCGGCGGGCGAAGCGGCGATCGTTGCCGAGGCGCGCTCGCTGATCGATTGGCACGCGCGGCACGGTTTCTGCGCGCAGTGCGGCACCCGGACGCGGGTCGAGGCGGCCGGCTGGGTGCGGCGCTGCCCCGAATGCAAGGCCTCGCACTATCCACGCTCCGATCCCGTCACGATCATGCTGGCGGTGCGCGGCGAATACGGCCTGCTTGGACGCGGCCGGCGGCGGCCGGGCAACCGTTTCTCGTGCCTCGCCGGCTTCATGGAGCCGGGCGAGACGCTGGAGGAAGGCGTGCGCCGCGAGGTGCACGAGGAAACCGGCGTGCGGATCGGCCGCGTCACCTACCTTGCCTGCCAGCCGTGGCCGTTCCCGTCGACCCTGATGATGGGTTGCCTGTGCGAAGCGCTCTCCGAGGAGATCACGGTCGATCCGGAGGAATTGGCCGAAGCGCGGTGGTTTTCGCGCGCCGAACTGCGCGCGATGGTCGAGCGCGCCGCGACCGGTGCCGAAGACCCGACGCAAGTCTCGGTCCCCGGCCCGGTCGCGATCGCCCACCAGATCATCCGCCGCTGGGCGTTCGGGCTGGACGGCCTCTGAGCCGATGGCCGGGCCGGCGAAAATCGCGCTGGTCACCGGCGCCAGCGGCGGCATCGGCCTCTATACCGCGCTGGGGCTGGCCGGGCGCGGCTTTCGCGTCATCATGACCGGGCGCGACGCCGACCGCACCGAGCGGGCGCGGCGCATGGTCGCCGAGCGGCCGGGCACGATCGCGCCGGAAGTGGCGCTCGCCGATTTCGCGAGCCTCGCGGCGGTGCGCGGGCTGGCCGAGGAGGTGCTGCACCGGCACGAACGGCTCGACCTGCTCGTCAACAACGCCGGGCTGATCGCGCCGCCCGGCCGGCACGAATCCGCCGACGGTTACGAATTGACGATCGCGGTCAACCACCTGGCGCCGTTTCTGTTGACCAGCCTCCTGCTCGATCGGCTCAAATCATCGGCGCCGTCGCGGGTTGTGACGGTCGCCTCGCGGGCGCACCGCGGCGCCACCATCGACCCCGCGCATCTCGCCGAGGCGCCGGCCGACTGGTCGCCATTCCGGGCTTACGGCCGCTCGAAGCTGTGCAACATCCTGTTCACCCGCGCGCTCGCCCGCCGCCTCGACGGCACCGGCGTCATGGCGGCCTGCCTCCATCCCGGCGTCGTCGCGACCGGCATCGCCAGCGGCGGCGGCGGTCTGATCCGGCTCGGCTGGACGATCGGCAAGCCGTTCATGCTGAGCCCGGAGCAGGGTGCCGAGACCACGCTGTTCGTCGCCACCGAGGCCGATCCGGCCGCGTTCCACGGCGCCTATGTCGTCGAGAAACGCATCGCCGACCCCGACCCCGCCGCCCGCGACGATGCCCTCGCCGAGCGCCTGTGGGAAGCGAGCGCCCGCCTCGTCGGGCTGTGATACGCGCCTTGCCGCCCGTCTCGGCCCTCCCTATAGTCCGCCCTTCATGGGGGGATACCGGTTCGGGCATCGCCATCTGCTCGGCATCGCGGGGCTGAGCCGGGAGGATATCGAGCATGTGCTCGACCGTGCCGACGGCTATGTCGACTTGAACCGCCAGGCCGACAAGAAGCGCGCGACGCTGCGCGGGCGCACGCTGATCAACTGCTTTTTCGAGAATTCGACGCGCACCCGCACCTCGTTCGAGGTCGCCGGCAAACGATTGGGCGCCGATGTCGTCAACATGGCGGTCGATGTCTCGTCGCTGCGCAAGGGCGAGACCTTGATCGACACCGCGATGACGTTAAACGCGATGCACCCCGATGTCCTGGTCGTGCGCCATCCCGAATCGGGCGCGGTGCAATTGCTCTCCGAAAAGGTCGATTGCGCCGTCATCAACGCCGGCGACGGCAGCCACGAGCATCCGACGCAGGCATTGCTCGACGCGCTGACGATCCGCCGCCGCAAGGGGCGATTGGAGCGCCTCACGGTCGCGATCTGCGGCGATGTCGCGCACAGCCGCGTCGCGCGCTCGAATATCTGGCTGCTCAACGCGATGGGGGCGCGCGTCCGCGTCGTCGCGCCGCGCACGCTGCTGCCCGCCGCGATCGACTGTCTCGGCGTCGAGGTCTTCACCGACATGGCGAGGGGCCTCGATGGCGTCGATATCGTCATGATGCTGCGGCTCCAGATGGAGCGCATGCACGGCTCGTTTGTACCCTCGACGCGCGAATACTTTCATTTTTTCGGGCTGGATTACGACAAGCTGAGGCTCGCCAAGCCGGACGCGTTGATCATGCATCCCGGCCCGATGAACCGCGGCGTCGAGATCGGCAGCGTCGTCGCCGATGATCTCGACCGCAGCCTGATCCGCCAGCAGGTCGAGATGGGTGTCGCGGTGCGCATGGCCTGCCTCGAAATCCTCGCCAGCGGCCCGTCCAACAACCCGCCGGTGCAATGACGCCAGTGCTCAGGCCAATTCGCTCCGTCATGCCCACACATGATCCGGGCATCCATTCGCCGCTTTTCGTGGATGGCCGGGTCAAGCCCGGCCATGACGACCAAAGAATGCGATGACTGCGATGCGGCGGCTCTATCGCAACGCGCGGCTGATCGATCCCGCCAGCTTGTTGGACGGGCCGGGCGACCTCGTCGTCGAAGAGGGCCGCATCGCCGCGCTCGGGCCGCGCCTCGACGGCATCGAGGCGGCGGAGGTCGTCGATCTCGGCGGGCTGTGCCTCGCGCCGGGTCTCGTCGATATGCGCGTGCAACTACGCGAGCCGGGCGCCGAGCACATCGAATCGATCGAGAGCGGCGGCCGGGCGGCCGCGGCGGGCGGCGTCACGACGATGGTTGCGCTGCCCAATACCGAGCCGCCGGTCGATGATGTGTCGGTCGTCGAGTTCCTGGCGCGTCGCGCCCGCGAGGTAAGGCTCGCCAAAATTCACACCTATGCCGCCGCGACAAAGGCGCTGAAAGGCCGCGAGCTGACCGAGATCGGCCTCCTCGCGGCAAACGGTGCGGTCGGCTTTACCGACGCGGTCAAGGCTATCGCCGATGCGCTCGTCATGCGCCGGGTGCTCGCCTACGCCCGCAGCTTCGACCAGCTGGTGATCCAGCATCCCGAGGAACCGAGCCTCGCCGGCGCCGGCGAGGTCACCGAAGGCGAGACCGCGACCCGGCTCGGCCTCGCCGGCATTCCGGCGGCGGCCGAAGTCATGATGGTCGAACGCGACCTGCGCCTCGTCGAACTGACCGGGGCGCGCTATCACGCCGCGCACCTCTCGACCGCCGTGGCGATCGAGGCGATCCGCCGGGCGAAGGCCGCCGGGCTGCCGGTGACCTGCGATACCGCGCCGCCCTATTTCGCGCTGAACGAGAGCGCGATCGGCGACTACCGCACCTTCGCCAAACTGTCGCCGCCGCTGCGCAGCGAAAGCGATCGGCAGGCCGTCGTCGCCGGCCTCGCCGACGGCACGATCGACGCGATCGCCAGCGACCATGCACCCTGGGACCAGGATTCGAAGCGCCTGCCGTTCAGTTCCGCGAGCGCCGGCATCGTCGGGCTGGAGACGCTGCTGCCGCTGTCCCTCGAACTCTGCCACCACGGCCACATGAGCCTGATCGACGTGGTGCGGCGGCTGACCGCCAACCCGGCCGATATCCTGCGGCTCGACGCCGGCCGGCTGCGGCCCGGCGCGCCGGCCGATCTCGTGGTCTTTGATCCCGGCGCGGCCTGGCGGATCAGAACCGAGGAGTTTCGCTCGAAATCGAAGAATGCGCCGTTCGACGGCCGGCCGGTGAAGGGGCGCGTCGAACGGACGATCGTCGATGGCCGCACGATTTTCGAGCGGCCGCGCTGACGGAAACGCGCCGGGCGTCAGGCGGCGTGGCTCGCCGGAGCCGGCTCGTCCTTGTCGAAGTCGAACTCGACCTTGGCGGCGTTCGGGTCGTCGAAGAACAGCTGCCACAGCCCGGCCATCGTGCCGTTGGGCGGCAGCCGGCGCAATTCGTAGGTGACGCCGGCCTTCTCCAGCTTGGCGACGGTGCCCGGCAGGTCGGTCGCGGTGAAGGCCATGTGATCGAGGACGCCGGCGCGCACCTCGCCCAGGTGATCGCGGTGAATGACATGCAGGATCGGCCGGTCGCCGACATAGAGCCACCAGCCGGGGAACTGGAAGTTGGGCCGCGGCCCGACCTCAAAGCCCAGCAGGTCGCAATAGAATTTGCGGGTTCCTTCGAGGTCGTCGGTCAGCACCGTGAAATGGTTCATGCCCTGAAGGCTCATCCCTCTCTCCTTCGCGCCACCGACCGGCGTCGCGGCGCGGCGCCAGGGTCGTGTCAGACATTAGAATTGGTCGAAGTTCGGCGCCGCGTCAATCAGCCGAGCGCCGCATAGACCGCTTTTTCGAAGGCGTTGAACAGCGCCAGTGACTTGGCGTCGGCAAACGGCACCAATTGCATCAGGATGACGCCGGCGACGCCGGTCGCCGGGTCGATCCAGAAATAGGTGTTGCCGAGCCCGGCCCAGGCGAGGCTGCCGGCGCCGCGCCCGCCCGGCACGGCCTCGGTCGAGATCATGAAGCCGATCCCCCATTTCTTGATCATGCCGGGGAAGAATTCGGCGTCGTTCGAATAGGGCGGGACGGCGGTGACGAGCCTGCGCACGTTGATGTCGCCGATCGCATTCCGGCTCATCAGCTCTACCGTCTGCGGCCGCAGCACCTCACCGCCGTCGGCGCGGCCCCGGTTGAGGAACACGCGCGCGAACGCGAGGTAATCGGCCGCGGTGCCGTAAAGCCCGCCGCCTCCCATCTGGAATTCCGGCTCCTGCGGAAGTTCGAATTCCATCGGCGACAACGCGCCGTCGGCGCCGCGCGCATGCATCCCGACGAGGCGGGCGCGGTGCGCCGGGGTCAATTTGAATGCGGTGTCCGTCATGCCGATCGGCTGGAACAGGTGTTCGGCGAAATAATCGCCGAGGCGTTGCCCGCTGGTCCGCTCGACCGCCTTGCCGGTCCAGTCGATGCCGATGCCGTAATCCCATCTGTCGCCGGGTTCGAACGCGAGCGGCAGCGCCAGCGCCGCGTTCTGACACGAAATGACCCCCGGAATGCCGCGCTTCTCCATGAAGCGGCCCATCTCGGCGTTCCAGATATCGTAGACGAACCCCGAGGTATGGGTGATCAAATGGCGCAGCGTGATCGGGCGGCTCGCCCGCCGCAGCTTCGGCTCGCCCGCTTCATCGAAGCCTTCGAGGATCTGCGGCGCCGCGAGCTCGGGCAAGAGGTCGCCGACCGGCCGGTCGAGCGCGAGCTTGCCCTGTTCGACGAGCTGCATCGCCGCGGTCGAGGTGATCGCCTTCGTCATCGAGGCGATCCAGACCACGCTGTCCGGCGTCATCGCCGCGCCGGCCGGCAACGCGCGTCGGCCAAACGCGCCCTCGTAGCACACGCCCTCGCGTGTTGCCGCCATCGCGACGACCCCCGGAACGTCACCCCGATCGATCGCCGATTGCAGAACCCGGTCGATGTCGCTGGTCGATGCCATGCCTTCCTCCCGCTGCCGGCAGCTCATTTCCGCCCTATATAGCGCGCGACGGCGCCCGAGGTCGCGCCATTCGACGGCGCCGGCGCGGCATGGCGACGAAAAATTAAAGAAATGTCGCCAAGACTGTCAGCGGTTCGGCAAGGCTGGAGAGGCAGATGGGCCTCCGGCGGGCAAGGTGCGAGGGTGTGCAAGGCGGGACAGCGGCGTCGCGGCCGGCACCGTCGCCGCGTCAGATGGTCATCGCCGCGTTGCTGCTCGTCTGCCTCATCCTGTTGACCGGAATCATCGTCGGGCAGATGGCCGTCTCGGGGCGCTCCGGTGCTCTGCCCTTGATCATGGTGGCGGCCGCGGCGCTGGCAGCGCCCGCCGGCTGCCTGGCAACCCTGCTCATCGTCGAGCGCCGCCGTCGCGGCACGACCGCACCGGGTGCCGCCAGCAACGAACATCAGTATCGCTATCTCGCCGAGCACGCCTTCGACATGATCGTCTGCTTCGATCCGCACAGCCAGCGGCGCACCTACATTTCCCCGGCCTGCCGGCGGATTTACGGTTACGAACCGGAAGAGGCCGCCGCGCTGAGCGCCGCGCAGGTCATTCACCCTGACGATTATCCGGGCGTCCTGGCGGCGGTGAAGCGGCTGGAAACCGAACCCAGCCAGCCGCCGATCCAGTATCGCGGGCGGCGCCGGGACGGCAGCTACGTCTGGGTCGAAGCGAGCCTCACCCGCTGCCGGGACCCAGCGACCGGGGCCGACGAAATCGTCAGCATCGTGCGCGATGTCGGCGACCGTATCCGCTACGAATCGGCGCTGCGCCGGGCGAAGGAGGAGGCGGATATCGCCAACCGATCGAAGTCGCAGTTTCTCGCGACGATGAGCCATGAGCTGCGCACCCCATTGAACGCGATCATCGGGTTTGCCGAGATCATGGAGAACCAGGTCATGGGGCCGATCGGCAATGACCATTACCGCTCGTATATCAGCGATATCCACCTGAGCGGATCGCACCTGCTGCAGCTCATCAACGACATCCTCGACCTGACCAAGGCCGAGGCCGGCATGCTCGAACTGAACGAGGACCTCGTCGATATCGCCGCGGCGATCGGCGCGGTGGCGCGGGTCACCAGCGCGCCCGTCGAAAAGGCCGGGCTGACGCTGGCGCTCGACCTGCCGCGGCAGCTGCCGCCGGTGCGCGCCGACGAGCGCAAGGTCCGCCAGGTTTTTTTCAACCTGATCGGCAACGCGATCAAGTTCACCCCTTCCGGCGGGCAGATCCGATTGTCTGGCGCGCTCGATCCCGTGGCCGGGCTGCAGATCACCGTTGCCGACACCGGGATCGGCATTGCCGCCGGCGACATCGAGCGGGTGTTGCAGCCGTTTGTCCAGGTCGACAGCTCGTTTGCCCGCCAGCATCACGGCACCGGTCTCGGGCTGCCGGC
This sequence comes from Allostellaceae bacterium, assembly GCA_035502295.1. Lineage (GTDB taxonomy): Bacteria > Pseudomonadota > Alphaproteobacteria > ATCC43930 > CGMCC-115725 > DATARH01. The sequence goes on from DATJUL010000095.1 coordinate 7,835, forward strand.
GGTCAAGGCGATCATGGAGCTGCACGGCGGCCGCATCGAGCTGCGCAGCCGATTGGGCGAGGGGACGGAGGCAACCGTCACCTTTCCGCCCGGCCGGATCATGACGCCGGCGCCGCCTGCCGCCCGCTCCGCGGCTTGAACGTACCGGGTCGAAAGAGCGGCAGGCCCTGCGGCTCCGGTCGGCCGTAGACGGTCGCGTCCGCCGCGCATAGGATCGCCCATGGCCTGGGCGGTGGCGCGCGCGCCCTATGCGTCGGATCCCGAAAACAGCCGCGGCCGGCTTTATGCCGAGCCGGAAAGCGACATGCGCTCGCCCTATCAGCGCGACCGCGACCGCATCATTCATTCGACCGCGTTCCGGCGCTTGAAGCACAAGACGCAGGTCTTCGTCTACCATGAGGGCGACCACTATCGCACGCGGCTGACGCACAGCCTCGAGGTGGCGCAAATCGCGCGCACGGTCGCTCGCGCTCTCGGGCTCGACGAGGACCTCGCCGAGGCGGTCGGTCTCGCGCACGATCTCGGCCACACGCCGTTCGGCCATGCCGGCGAGGAGGCGCTGAATGCCGAGATGGCGCCCTGGGGCGGCTTCTCGCACAACGACCAGACGCTGCGCATCCTGACCCGATTGGAGCGCCGTTACGCCGAATTCGACGGCCTCAACCTGTGCTGGGAGACGCTGGAAGGGACGGTCAAGCACAACGGGCCGCTCGTCGGCCCCGGCATCGAGCGCGCCGTGCCATCGTCGGTTGCCGAATACGATCGCCGGCACAACCTCGACCTCAGTACCCATCCCGGCCCCGAGGCGCAGGTCGCCGCGCTCGCCGACGATATCGCCTACAACAACCACGATATCGACGACGGGCTGCGCGCCGGCCTGTTCGCGGTCGCCGATCTTGCCGACGTGCCGCTGGTCGGCCCGGTCTTTGGCGAAATCCGCGCCCGCTATCCCGCGATCGACGAGGCGCGCCTGATCCACGAGGCGATTCGCCGATTGATCGACCGCATGGTGCGCGATCTCGTCGGCGAAACCGGCCGGCGGCTCGCCGAAAGCGGCGCCCGGACGGTCGACGACATCCGCCGCCTGACCGAGCCGGTCGCCGCGTTTTCCCCCGCAATGCGCGCGCACGACCGCGCCTTGAAGCGTTTTCTGTTCGCCCGCATGTACCGGCACTACCGGGTTAACCGCATGAGTTCAAAGGCGCGCCGCGTCGTGCGCGAGCTGTTTCAGCTGTTCCTCGCCGAACCCGAATGCCTGCCCCTCGAATGGCGCGCGCCGACGGGCGCCGGCGCGGCCGAGACCGCCCGCATCGTCGCCGATTACCTCGCCGGCATGACCGACAGATTCGCCCTCGACGAGCACCGCCGCTTGTTCGATACCTACGCGTCGGTATGACAGATTTGCGATGACCGTTTCGCGCTTGCATCACCCCATCGCGTCATGGCCGGGCTTGACCCGGCCATCCCGGGACCCCCGGGTCAAGCCCGGGGGGTGACGGGTTTAGGGGCGAAAGCGCCAAAGCCGATATTGTTCGCCGATGACCAACATTTACGGCGATTTCCGCCGGCTGGTGCAGACTGCCCTCGACGGCATGGCGGCGGACGGCGCGCTGCCGGCGGGGCTCGATTACGGCCGCGTCGCAGTTGAGCCGCCGCGCGATCCGGCGCACGGCGACCTCGCGACCAACGCCGCGATGGTCTTGGCCGGCGCCGCAAAGCAGAACCCGCTGGCGCTCGCCGAAGAGATCGCGGCGGCGCTCGGCGCGCACGATCTCGTCACCGGCGATTATCGCGGCCACGGCTTTACGGCAGTGGCGGCGCGGCCCGGCTTCATCAACATCCGCCTCGATCCTGCGGTGTGGCACGCGCAATTGCGCGCGATCCTCGCGGCCGGCATCGCCTGGGGCGATGCGCCGCTCGGCGGCGGGCACCGGGTCAACATCGAATTCGTCTCGGCCAATCCGACCGGGCCGATGCATG
>DATJUL010000096.1:0-2290 GCA_035502295.1 Allostellaceae bacterium
TCGCGGAACAAGGAATCGCCCAGCATCGTCTTGAACGAGCGACCGTCGAGGTTGGCGTTGAACCACAACGGCCGCGGGTAGGAGCCGGTGATCGCGGTCGGCAATGTCATGTCGCGGGTCACGCTCAGCATCGCAGCCTCCCCACTTTCAAGCGGGTGCACGATAGCGGCAGTCGCATCCGCCAGCAATTGACATCGTTTCTTCATGTGTCATATAGCCATATCTGTCAAAAATACGGATGCATGTCATGGCGCTCAGAACGCGAGTCAATCAACAGGGGCGCATTGTGATCCCGGCCGAATGTCGCGCCGCGGCGGGGATCAAGCCCGGCGACGACCTGCTCGTTGAAGCCGTCGGCGAAGGCGAATTGCGCTTGCGTACGCCGGCCCAGGCGATCAAGGCCGCACAGGACATTGTCGCGCGCCATGTCCCTAAGGACCGCGATCTGGTCGCCGAACTCATTGCGGAACGGCGGGCTGAGGCGCAACGTGAGTGACAACGGCGTCGTCGCCGACTCGTCGGCCATCCTCGCGCTGCTGAAGCGGGAGCCGTTCGGAGCGTTCGCGCCGGAGCGGCTTTTTCGGGCGGCCATCAGCACGGTAAATCTGTCGGAGGTTCTTGAACGATTGTACGCCGGCGGATTGGCCGAACCTGGCGCATCCGATGCGGTCGCAGAGTTGAGTTTGCAGGTCGTTGATTTTAATGCGCAACAGGCGCGCTCAACGGCACTGTTGCGGTCGCGGACTCGGCACGCCGGTCTGTCGCTCGGCGACCGCGCATGTCTCGCGCTCGGTAGCAGGTTGGGATGCCCGGTGGTGACCGCCGACCGCGCCTGGGCAAACGTCGATGTCGGCGTCGAAATCGTGCTGATCCGCTGAGGATTGGCGCGCCGCTTGTCTTCGGTCGGGTGACGTAGCACATTTCCCGCATGTCCGACGAACCGGTTACCCTCGAATTCCTCGCCCGCCAGCAGCAGCGCATTCTGGAGGAGTTGGGCGTGGTGCGCGACGAAATGGGGTCGTTCCGCGACGACATGCAGGTGCTGACCGCGATGGTCATGCGGCTCGACGGCACGGTCCGGCTGGTTCTGACCGAATTGCGCGCGATGCACGGCCAGCATCAGCGTCTCGCGAACCGTGTTCGTCGGCTTGAAGAGCGCGCGGAGACACCGGAACCATGAAAAATTTCGCGGGCAGGATCGCGGTCGTCACCGGCGGCGGCAGCGGCATGGGGCGCGAGCTGGTGCGCCAGCTGGTTGCCGAAAACTGCAATGTCGCGATGTGCGACGTGTCGGCCGCCGGCATGGCGGAGACCGCGGCGCAGTGCGCCGCGGCCGGGCTGCCGCAGGGGCTGCGCGTCACGACGCACATCGCCGACGTGTCGGACGAGGCGCAGGTCGGGCGCTTTCGCGACGAGGTCGCCGAGCGTCACGCGACCGACAAAATCCATCTCCTGTTCAACAATGCCGGGATTGGCGGCGGCGGCAGCATGATCGCCAACACAAGCGAGGAATGGCAGCGCACGTTCAACATCTGCTGGGGCGGCGTCTACCATGGCACCCGCGCCTTTCTGCCGATGCTGCTGAAGGCCGAGGAGGGCCACATCGTCAACACCAGCAGCGTCAACGGCTTTTGGGCATCGATCGGGCCCCGGACGCCGCACACCGCCTATTCGGCGGCGAAATTCGCGGTCAAGGGGTTTACCGAGGCGCTGATCACCGATCTCAGGCTCAACGCGCCGCATATCAAATGCTCGGTCGTGATGCCCGGCCATATCGGCACCGGCATCGCCGCCAACTCGCGCAAAATCCAGGGCGGCAATCCCGCCGCCGAGGCGATGGACGCGCGGCAGGTCGCGCAGGCACGGGCGCGCATCGCCGCGATGGGCCGCGACGTGTCCGGCCTGTCCGACGACGAGGTTCGCGCGCTGGTCGCCGAGCGCGAGCGCCGCTTCCGCGACGAGGCGCCGACGAGCGCGGCCGAAGCCGCCCGGATCATCCTCGACGGCGTCAAGGCGGAGCGTTGGCGCATCCTCGTCGGCGAGGACGCGCATAAGCTCGACGCCCGCGTACGCCAGTCACCGGAGCGCGCCTATGACATCGACTTTTTCGAGGAATTCGCCCGCGAGGCCGGCTGGCGCCTCGGCTGAACCTGGGTTGTTCCGCGCGCCGACGGCCGCGCCTCTTGTCGCCCCGCCGGCGCGGGCCTAACCTGCCGGCAATGCGAGGCAATGGGAGGAACGGCGATGACCTACGATCTCTTGATCAAGAACGGCCGGGTGATCGACGGCT
>DATJUL010000097.1:0-2070 GCA_035502295.1 Allostellaceae bacterium
ATGGAGGCGGCGCATGGCGTCGGGCTGCGCTCGACGGTGACGATCATGTACGGTCATGTCGAACGCTACGCGCATTGGGCGCGCCACCTCCTGCGCGTGCGCGATTTGCAGGAGCGCACCGGCGGCTTCACCGAGTTCGTCCCGCTGCCGTTCGTGCCGATGGAGGCGCCGATCTCGCTGAAGGGCCGCTCGCGGCTCGGGCCGACCTGGCGCGAGGCGATCTTGATGCACGCGGTCGGGCGCCTGGCGCTCAATCCGGTCATCCCCAACATCCAGTGCTCGTGGGTCAAGCTCGGGCCGGAGGGTGCCGCGGCCTGCCTCGCTGCCGGCTGCAACGATCTGGGCGGCACGCTGATGAACGAGAGCATCTCGCGCGCCGCCGGCGCCAGCTTCGGCCAGGAAATGCCGCCGGAAAATATGGAGCAGCTGATCCGCTCGCTGGGTCGCACGCCGAAGCAGCGCACGACGCTTTACCGCGATCCGCCGCCGGCGCGCATCGCCGCTTCGTTCGGCGCCCCGCCCCTGGCCGAGCCGATCAACACGCCGGCCCGCAAATACGAACGCGCCGCCGCGGAATAGCCGCGCCTATTTGAACTGCGGCATGACCTCGTCGCACCACAAGCGCAGCGATTCCATGACCTGCTCATGGGTTAACAGGCTGCCGGGGTTGATCTCGGCCGAGACGCCGTCGAGCTCGGCTGCCTCGCGCAGCTCGCACAGGCGCTCGACGACCATTTCGGGCGTGCCGACGATGCCCTTTTCGCGCTGCACCTCCGCGTAGGACAAGGGGCCGCGCACGAGGTCGGCACGGTATTGGGAAAACCGCATCAGGCCGGCTTCCGCCTCGGCGAGCGCCGCATCGCGGCGCGCGGCGACGTAGACCGGCACTTGCAGATACATCCGCGCGCGGCCCTTGTGCCCGGCCGCCGCCCAGGCGGCGCGATAGGCGCGGGCGTGGTCGGCGAGTTCGCCAAGCGGCGTCGCCCGAACCGCCGAGAACAGCGGATAGCCGAGCCGGCCGATCGCCGCATAGGTGTCGTGCCGGCTGGCGGCAATGCGGATTTCCGGGTGCGGACGCTGCACCGGGCGCGGCACCAGCGTGAAATTGTCGAAGCGGTGATAGCGGCCCCGGTAGGAGCAGTCGGGCTCGGTCCACGCCTTCTTGATGATGTCGAGGCTTTCGGCGAAGCGCTCCTCGCTCTCCTCGTAGGAGATGCCGTAGGCGTTGTAGGCGCGCGGGAAGGCGCTGCGGCCGACGCCGAAAATCAGCCGTCCCTCGCTGATCTGGTCGATCGTCGCGGTCTCTTCGGCGAGGCGCAAGGGATGGCCGAGGGGCAATATCTGCACCGCCGTGCCGATCTTGATCCGGCGCGTGCGGGCGGCGATCGCGCCGGCGACGACGAGCGGCGCCGACACGAGGCAGCGCGTCGGGTTCATGTGGATTTCGGCGAGCCACACCGCGTCGAGGCCCCACGCTTCGGCCGCCGCGATCTGCGCAAACGACTGCGCAAAGGCCGCCGGCTGCGACGGCGCGCCGGCCGACCAGAACTCGTGGAAGACGCCGAATTCCATCGCTTTCGGTTCACAATGTGACGATCGCAGCGTCGCGCAGCCGTGGGACGCCGCCGCGCCTGCCTACTCCGCCGCCGTCTTGACCGCCTGCGGCAGCGCTTCGCCGCCGGTCCACGGATGCTCGGCGATATCGAAGAGGACGCCCTCGGGGCCGTACATCTTGACTTCGAACCCGCCGGTGCGGCCGGGCTCGAGCTGGTCCATGTAATGCCGGCCGCCATTGGCCGTCACCCTGTCGGCGGCGCGGTCGATGTCCTCGACCAGGACACCGAAATGGTGCAGCCCGGTGTAATCCATTCCCTTGCCGATCTGGTCCGATTTGAAGCGCAGGATCGCCAGATCGATCGTGCCGTCGCTCAAATGATGACCGTAGGCGAGCGGCCCGTCATTGCTGCGGACGAGCGTGAAGTCGAACGCCTTCATATAGAAATCGGCCATCGCGTCGGGGTCTTTGCAGGCGATCGCCAAATGGCGCAGCTTGGCCATCACGCACCTCCT
>DATJUL010000098.1:0-2827 GCA_035502295.1 Allostellaceae bacterium
CACCGCTTGATACAGCGCGAGCGTGTCGCGCGCGACCCGTTCTTCGCCGAACTCGCGCTCGACCAGCGCCCGGCCCGCCAGACCCATCGCGCGGCGCTCGGCCGGGTCGGCGGCGAGCCGGGCGAGCCCGGCAGCGAGCGCGGCGGTGTCGCCGGGCGGCGCGAGCAGCCCCGTCACGCCATGGCGCACGATGTCGCGGCACCCGGGCATGTCGGCGGTGACGATCGGCCGGGCGCAGGCGGCCGCCTCGATGAGCGCCTTCGGTACGCCTTCGCCGTAGGTCGAGGGCAACACGGCGATCGCGGCGCGAACCCACACCTCGCGCACATCCGCGACCCGCCCGAGCCAGCGAATGCCGGGCGACGCGGCGATCCTGGCGAGATCGCGCTCGCCGAGCGAATCGCGGTTGTCGGGGTCGGTCGGACCGACCAGCAGCAGCCCGACCGCCAGACCCGAATCGCGCAGCCGGCGCACCGCCGCGACCGCGTCGAGCACCCCCTTGCTCCGCAGCATGCGAGCGACCAGCGCAACCGTCACCTCAGGGCCGTCGGGGTCGGGCAACGGCACGAAATGTCCGGTATCGACGCCCGAACCGCGGATCAGCGCGAGGCGGGCCGGAGCGACACCGGCGGCGGCGAGCGCCGCGCCGTCCTCGGGGTTCTGCACGATGATCCGGTCGCCCGCCAGACGGCGCAGCGCCCGGCCGAGCACCGCCCGCTTCGCGCGCGCCGATCCTGACGACGCGGCAAATTCCGAGCCGAAGCCGGTGATCGCGACGATCGAAGCCGGTCGGCTCGTGCCGTGGGGAAACGCCAGACGCAACGCGAGGCCGCCGAACAACACCGGCTTCAGCGCCACATGATGCACCAGATCGGGGCGCTCGCGGCGGTACAGTGCGGCGATCGCGCCGAGCGCCCGCGCCGCGCCGAGCGGCCCGTCGCCGCGCCGACGCCACGGCAGGGAACACAGCCGAAACCCTTCGTCGCGGATGGCGTCGCCGTGGTCGCGCACCCGCGTCGCAACGAGGACTTCAAAACCCGCATCGCGCGCTGCCCGCGCCACTGGCAGGCGATGCGAGCAGAAATACCAGTCTTCGGTGACGAGAAAACACAGCTTCGGCGGCGGGCCGCCAAACGGCGGCGCGGCGGGTTCGATCGCGGCAGGGGTCGTCAGCAACACGACAGCATCCGATGCGTGCAGCCGGGCGGATCCGGCGACAGGTTGCTCCGGCCTGCCTGATTTTACCGCAGATTCACCCGCGACACGTGCTGCAAACCGCTGCCGCGCCGATTGGCTGCGCGCCGGACCGGCGGTAGGGTCGGCGGCCATTGTGCGGAGGCTTGGCCATGCCCGAACCGGGCGACCGGCTGAAACTCGCCATCTCGGCGCGGCGCATCCGGGCCCGCGTCGCGGCGCTGGCGCACCATGTCGATGACGGCTACCGCGGCAGCAATCTCACGCTGGTCGTCGTGCTGAAGGGCGCCGCGATCTTCGCCGCCGACCTGATGCGGCAGATCACCATTCCGTTCGCGATCGATTATATCGGCGCCGCCTCCTATGGCGCGGCGATGCGCTCGTCGGGGCGGGTCGCGCTGTCCGGCATCGAAGCGCTCGATGTCGCCGGCCGCGATGTCCTGGTCATCGAGGACATTCTCGACAGCGGCCGCACCGCTGTTGCCGTGCTCGATGCGCTCGGCGAGCGGCGGCCGGCGAGCCTCGCGCTGCTGCCGCTGTTGCGCAAGCCGGCTTCGGTGCGACCCGAACTGCCGGTGCCGCATGTCGGGTTCGACATCGGCGACGAATTCGTCGTCGGCTACGGCATGGATGTCGCCGAGCGCTACCGCAACCTGCCGGCGATCTACCGCCTCTGCCGCTAGCGCACGATCGCACTAACTTGAAGCACCCCAAACCGTCATCCGCGGGCTTGACCCGCGGATCTCAGAGATGGCCGGGTCAAGCCCGGCCATGACGGATAGGGGGTGATGCGATCCAACGCGATACCGCTCTAGCGCGGGAAGAAGCGGTTTTCCGGGCGCGGCAGCCCGAGATTGCCGCGCAGCGTCGTGCCCTCGTACTCGCGCCGGAAGAGGCCGCGGCGCTGCAGTTCCGGCACGACCCGGTCGACGAAATCGTCGAGCCCGCCCGGCACCCACGGGAACATGATGTTGAACCCGTCGCAGGCGTGGGTGTCGAGCCATTCCTCCATCTGGTCGGCGATCGTCCGCGGCGTGCCGACCATCGCGAGGCCTCCGTAGCTGCCGGCGATCTGCGCCAACTGCCGCACGGTGAGATTGTCGCGGCGGGCGCGCGCGATGACGCGTTCGCGGCCGCTTTTCGAGGCATTCGATTCGGGAATCTCGGGCAGCGGGGCATCGAGATCGAAACTTGAAGCGTCGTGGCCCAGCGCGATCGACAACGACGCGATGCCGCTGTCGGGATGCACGAGGCTGTCGAGCAAGGCCCGCTTGTCGCGGGCTTCCGCGTCGCTGTCGCCGACCACGACGAGGCAGCCGGGCAGGATTTTGATGTGGTCGGGATTGCGGCCGCAATGCTCGGCGCGGCCCTTCACATCGGCGTAATAGGCGCGCGCATCCTCGATGCGGCCGCCGCCAGCGAACACCATCTCGGCCGTCTCGGCGGCAAGCTGGCGGCCGGCGTCGGACGCGCCGGCCTGCACGATGACCGGCCACCCCTGGATCGGCCGCGCGATATTGAGCGGCCCGCGCACCGAAAAGAATTCGCCCTGGTGGTCGAGCACGCGCAGGCGCGCCGGGTCGAAATAAAGGCCGCTCTCGACATCGCGGACGAACGCGTCCTCCGCCCAGCT
>DATJUL010000099.1:0-10560 GCA_035502295.1 Allostellaceae bacterium
GTCGGCATTCCGGCGGACGACCAGGACCGGGTTTTCGAGAAATTCGAGCGCGGCAATCCGCAGGCCCGCGAATCCGGCGCCGGGCTCGGGCTGTCGCTGGTCAAGCGCCTTATTGAATTGCACGGCGGTACGGTCGCGATCGAATCGGCGCCGGCGCGCGGCACGACGATCCTGTGCCGGCTTCCGGCCTCGCTGCGCCTGCCGCAAGAGAGCGCGGCCGTGGCGACGCACCCGGCAAAATGATGTAAAGGACACGCCGCAGGGCGTCTCTGCGGGAGGGGACGATGAGCGGGCAGCGTCCGTTGCGCGTCGCGATCGCCGGGTTCGGCGCGATCGGCCGGGTGGTCGCGGAACGGCTCGACCGCGGCGACATCGACGGGCTGGCGCTCGCCGCCGTGGCGGCGCGCGATGTCGGGCGCGCCGAGGCGGCAATGGCCGGGTTTGCCCGCGCGGTGCCGGTGCTGCCGCTGGCGCGGTTGGCGGACGTCGCCGACATCGTCATCGAATGCGCCCCGGCCGCGCTGTTGCGCGAGATCGCCGAGCCGGCGCTCGCCGCCGGGCGCACGCTCGTTGTGCTGTCGTGCGGCGCGCTCCTCGACAATTTCGACCTCGTCGATCTGGCGCGCCGGCGGGGCGGCCGCATCCGCGTGCCGAGCGGCGCGCTCTTGGGCCTCGATGCCGTGCAGGCCGCGGCCCAGGGCGACATCGCCCGCGTCCACATGATCACGCGGAAGCCGCCCGCCGGGCTCGACGGCGCGCCCTATCTCGTCGAACGCGGCATCGGCCTTGCGGGCCTCGCCGCGGCGTGCCGCGTCTTCACCGGGACCGCGCGCGAGGCGGCTCGCGGCTTCCCGGCCAATGTCAATGTCGCCGCAGCCTTGGCATTGGCCGGAATCGGTCCCGACCGGACGACGATCGAAATCTGGGCCGACCCCGCGGTCAGCCGCAACATCCACCGCATCGAGCTCGAATCCGATGCGGTGCGCCTCTCGATGCAGATCGACAACGTGCCGAGCGCGGAAAATCCGAAGACCGGCCGCCTGACGCCGCTGTCGGTCGTCGCGCTGTTGCAGAAGCTCGCGGCGCCGCTCTCGATCGGCACGTGACGGAGGAGTTGATGGCCGGTGTTCTGGACGGCGTTCGCGTCCTCGATTTCGGGCGCTACATCGCCGGGCCGTTCTGCGCGGCGCTCTTGGCTGATCTCGGTGCCGAGGTCATCCGCGTCGAGCGGCTCGGCGGCGGCGAGGACCGCACGCTGATCCCGGTCGGCGCGGGTCCTGACGGCGGTGGCGCGATGTTCCTGGCGATGAACCGCAACAAGCGCGGCATGTGCCTCGACCCGGCGGCGCCGCAAGGCCGCGAGATCGTGCGGCGTCTCGTCGCGACGGCCGATGTCGTTGTCGCCAACCTGCCGCCGGCCGTCCTGCGCTCGCTGGCGCTCGATCTCGACAGCCTGCGCGCCGTGAAGCCCGACATCATCCTGACGACGGTGACCGGCTTCGGCGCCGGCGGACCGCTGTCGCACAAGCATGGCTTCGATGGCATCGGCCAGGCGATGAGCGGCGCCGTCTATCTGTCCGGCCTCGCCGAACAGCCGATCGCGTCGAAGGTGCCGTGGGTCGATTTCGGCACCGCCTGTCTCTCGGCCTTCGGCACGCTGGCGGCGCTGATCGAACGCGGCAAAACGGGCCGCGGCCAAAAGGTCGAAGGCGCGCTGTTGCGCACCGCGACCGCGTTCAGCAACGCGCTGCTGATCGAGCAGGCGCTGCTGGGCGTCGATCGCACCGCGACCAAGAACCGCGCCTTCAACGCCTCGCCAAGCGACATTTTCCGTACGCAGGACGGCTGGATCGTCGTCAGCGTCATCGGCCAGCCGATGTTCCGCCGTTGGTGCCGCATGATCGGCGAAGAGGAGCCGTGGCTCAGCGACCCGCGCTTTGCCGACGATCAGGCGCGGGCCGACCACGGCGACATCGTCTCGGGCCGCATGGCCGAATGGTGCGCCGGGCGCAGCTGCGCCGAGGCGCTCGCCGAGATGGAGGAGTGGAACATCGTCGCAGGTCAGGTCTATTCGCCGCAGCAGGCGCTCGACGATGCGCATATCCGCGCCGCCCATCTCCTCGAAGAGCGCGACTACCCGACGCTCGCGCGCAGCGTGCCGCTGGCGCCGACCCCGATCGAGCTGTCGGAAACGCCGGGCACCTATCGGCGTCCGGCGCCGCGCCTCGGCGAGCACACCGACGAAATTCTCGCCGCAATCGGTTATGGCGCGGCCGAGATCGCCGCACTGCGCAAAGAGAAGATCGTGGGATGAGCAAGGCCTTCGTCAAGGAAAGCGAGGCGGACGATACCGCCGAATTGCCCGAGGACGGCCCGGCCTTGCCGCACGGCGTCAAGAACTACATGACGCCGGAAGGCCACCGCCGCCTATCGCAGGAGCTGCAGCATCTGTTGCGCGACGAGCGGCCGAAGACGGTCGAAATCGTCGCCTGGGCGGCCGGCAACGGCGACCGCTCGGAAAACGGCGACTACATCTACGGCAAGAAGCGGCTGCGCGAGATCGACCGCCGCATCCGCTTTCTGGCGAAGCGGCTGGAGGCGGCCGAAATCGTCGATCCGGCGCGCCAGACGCGGCGCGACCAGGTGTTTTTCGGCGCGACCGTGACCTACGCCGACGCCGGCGGCGCCGAGCGGACCGTGACGATCGTCGGCATCGACGAGGCCGATGCCGATCGCGGCCGCGTCAGCTGGATATCGCCGGTCGCCCGCGCGCTGTTGAAGGCGGGTGCCGGCGATGTCGTGCAATTGCGCACCCCCGGCGGCGTCGAGTCGATCGAGGTCGTCGCGATCCGCTATGCCGCGGAGTGATGCGGTTGTCGGCGATCGCAGGGTCAATCGTCGGCGCCGATTGCGACGGTGCGCGGCCTGTGTTCATATCGCTGCGTCGCGGCCCGCGCTTCGGACAGTGCCGAAAGTGAGCCAGACAACCCTGAGATGCCCGCGACCCATTGAGACCCCGTAGCTCAGCCGGATAGAGCACCTGCCTTCTAAGCAGGTGGTCGCAGGTTCGAATCCTGCCGGGGTCGCCATGTTTACCAGTGCCACATCGGTGGCGCTCGGGCGGCCGCCGGCGTCGATGGCGTGCTGAACAATAAGCGGCTCCGGACGATCGACGGATTCTTCCCTCGCCGCCGGCGCCCGACAGGGCACGCAGGTGCTTTAGCGCATCAGCGCGTTGCGGAACGACGCCCGAAGATCGGCGCGCTGTCGTCGACGAGCTGCTAATATATCGCCGCGATCACGCGTCGGATCGCCCGAACAGGCTGCAAGCAAACATGCGCATCGAGATCATCTGCACCGGCGACGAGGTGCTGACCGGCAAGATCGTCAACACCAATTTCGGCTATATCGCCCAGAAGCTGGAGGATGTCGGTCTCGATGTGCGCTGGGGCACGACCGTCGGCGACGACCGCGAGACGCTGCTGGCCGCGTTCCTGGAGGCCGGCGAGCGGGCCGATGCGGTCATCGTCAACGGCGGCCTCGGCCCCACCGTCGATGATCTGTCGCAGGAGATCGCGGCGCGCGCCGCCGGCGTCGATCTCGTGCTGAACGAGGAGTGGCTCCAGACGATGGAGGAATTCTTCCGTCGCCGCAGCCGCACGATGTCGGCCAACAACAAGAAGCAGGCAATGCTGCCCGCGGGATCGGAAATCCTCGACAATCCGATCGGCACCGCGTGCGGCTTTGCGCTGGATATCGGCAAGGCGCGGTTTTTCTTCACGCCGGGCGTGCCGCGCGAGCTGCACCGCATGCTGGAGGAGCAGATCATCCCGCGTCTCCTTGCGACGAGCGGCGCGCCGACCGCGATCCGCTTGAAGCGCTTTCATTGCTATGGGCTTGGCGAGAGCCATGTCGATGCGCTGCTCGCCGGCGTCGAGGCGCTGGCAGCGGACGGCAGCGCCAAGCTCGGCTTCCGCGCGCATTACCCGCAGATCGAAACCAAGGTAACCATGCGCGGCGCCGACGAGGCCGACATCGCCGCGAAACTCGCGCCGGTCGTCGCCGAGATCAGGCGGCGGCTCGGCAATTTTATCATGGCCGAGGACGACGACACGCTCGAAGGCGTGATCCTCCAGCGGCTGCAGGCCGAAGGGGCGACGCTGGCGCTCGTCGAAATGTTTACGGGCGGGCAGATTGCCGCCCGCCTGGCGCCATTGCCCGGCGCCGAGGGGGTGCTGCGGCGCGGCCTCGTGTCGCGCGAACTCGGCGAATTGTGGGAGGCGCTGCAGGTCACCGCGCCGGCCGAGATCAGCCGCGACGGCGCCGCGGCGGCGGCCGAAGCGGCACGCCGCGCGGCCGGCGCGGATTATGCGCTGGCCGTCTTGATCGACCTCGACGACGGCCCCGACCGCATCGATTTCGGCGGCACGATCTGTCTCGCGATCGCCGGCGCCGACGGCGTCGTCGATTCGCGCCGCTCGCGCATCCTCGGCGGGCGCGAATGGCTGCGACTGGGCGCCGCCGAACTTGGGCTCGATTGCCTGCGCCGCCGCCTCTACGGTCTGCCGGTCACCGAACGGATCGATTTCGAGCGCACCTAAATTCTGTTTCTTTCGGTTGCATTGCGCGCGAGCGGCTGCGGGGTCTATAGAACCCGCAGATGACCAATGCGTTAGCCCGCTCCGAATTGCGGCTCGTCCACACCTCGGATCTGCATGTCGACGACGACCGCATCGCCGCGCTGCACGGCGGCGACGGCACCGCGGGCCTCAAGGCGGTGCTGGCGACCGCACGCGCGCTCGCGGCCGATATCGTGCTCCTGGTCGGCGACACGTTCGACAACCACATGGTCAACAGCGCGACGATCGATCGCGCCGGCCGGGCGCTCGTCGATGCCGGCCTGCCCATTGTCATCCTGCCCGGCAACCACGACCCGGCGACCGCCGACTCGGTCTGGCTGCGCGGCCGCCTCGATGAAATCCAGACCGTTGCGATCCTCGGCATCACGAACGAGCGGATCGTCGCGTTTCCCGATCATGGGATCGAATTCTGGGGCAACGCGCATCGCGACTACCAGGACATGGTGCCGCTCGCCGATCCGCCGCCGCGGGGCGCCCTGCGCTGGCAGGTCGCGCTCGGTCACGGGCATTACGAGCCGCCCGAAAGCTGGGCCAACCCGCTGCGTCCATCGTGGCTGATCAGCGACGCGATGATCGCGGCGACCGGCGCCGACTATTTGGCGCTCGGCCATTGGGACCGCGCCGCGCAGGTCGGCGACGGCGGCGTGCCGGCCTATTATTCCGGTGCCCCCCACCACGCCGGCACCGTCAACCTCGTGCGGCTCACCGCCTCGGGCGAGGTGACCGTGACGCGCGAGGAGATGCGATGGCCACGGTGAGTGACGCCGCACCTGCCGCGAGCGCCGCGTCCGGTGGCGGCGAGGCGCGCTCGGCCGGCCAGGACGACCGCGACGCCGAGCCGCTGAGCCTCGTCACCCTCAGCTTCCTGGCGTTCGGGCTCGGCATCGCGACCGGCCTCGGCGCGGTCTTCTTCCGCTACCTGATCGGCTTTCTCCACAACGTGGCGTTTCTCGGCCTGTTCCAGTTCCGCTACGACGCCAACCTGTTCACCCCGGCGAGCCCGTGGGGCGTGTTCATCATCCTGGTGCCGGTCATCGGCGCCATCGTCGTGACCTATCTGGTCAATTTCGCGCCCGAGACGCGCGGCCACGGCGCCCCCGAGGTCATGGACGCGATTTACTACAACAGCGGCCGCATCCGGCCGGTCGTCGCGGTCATCAAATCGGTCGCGTCGGCATTGGCGATCGGCACCGGCGCGACGGTCGGCCGCGAGGGACCGATGATCCAGATCGGCGCCGCGGTCGGCTCGACGTTGGGGCAGATCGTCCGGATGACGCCGGGACAGCGGATTACGCTGGTCGCGGCCGGCGCCGGCGGCGGCATCGCCGCCGCGTTCAACACGCCGATCGGCGGTGTGCTGTTCGCGATCGAGCTGATGATGCCGGAGGTCGGCGTCGCGACCTTCCTGCCGGTCGCGATCGCCACCGGCACGGCGACCTTTGTCGATCGGGTGTTCTTCGGCAACTCACCGGCCTTCTTCGTCCCGCCGATCACGCCGCTGCCGGTCGATGCGGAAACCGCGCTGACCCTTGTGCTCTATGCCGTGCTCGGCGTCATCGCCGGCGTCGCCGGCACCGCCTTCATCCGCGTCCTGGATCTTCTCGAAGACGGTTTTGAGAAAATCCACAACACCTACCTGCGGCATATGTTCGGCATGCTGCTGGTCGGCATCATCATCTATCTCGTCTTCCATTTTTTTGGCCATTATTACGTGCAGGGGGTCGGCTATTCGACGATCCAGTCGATCATGTTCAACCAGACGACGGTGCCGTGGTTCCTGCTGCTGCTGTTCCTCGGCGAACTGGCGGCGACCTGTCTCTGTCTCGGCTCCGGCTCCTCGGGCGGCATCTTTTCGCCGTCCTTGTACATGGGAGCGACGATCGGCGGGGCGTTTGCCGGCCTGTTATTGTTGACGCCGCTGCCGGCCCATATCGACGTCCGGAGCTTTGCGCTGGTCGGCATGGGGGCGACCGTCGGCGGCGCGACCGGCGCGGTGATGACCGCGGTGGCGATGATTTTCGAGATGACGCGCGACTACGACATCGTGCTGCCGATGATCATCGCGGTCGCGTTTGCGGTCGGCGTGCGCCGCATGCTGTCGCGCGAGAGTATCTACACGATAAAGCTGTTCCGCCGCGGCCACGTCGTGCCAAAGGCCCTGCACGCCAACATGTTCCTGGTGCGCCGGGCGCATGAAGTCATGGCTACGGATTTCGTCATGGTGCCGGCGGAAACCGGCTTTGACCAATTTCTCAGCGCCGAGGAAAACCAGGGGCGCATGCGCTACGTGCTGGTCACCTCGGGCGACCGCATCGTCGGCGTGCAGCGGGTCAACACGACCCTGCACCACGGCCTCGAAGGCGCCGCCACCGGGCTGACGGTCGGCGGGGTCGCCAACCGCAATTTCGTCATCGCCCGCGAGAACGACATCGTCTTTGACGTCATCCGCCGCATGTGGCGGCGCGGCGCCTTCATGGCGGTTGTCGTCGGCAAGACCGGCATTCCGCGCCCGCGCGACGTGAAGGGCGTCATCTCCAAGGAGCACGTCGCCGATTCGGTCGCCGCCAGCATCCAGATCTATCCCGGGCAATAGCTGCCCGGCAGGGGAATGCCATGCCCGAACAAATCCGCGCGATTGTCGTCGATCACGAGGCGCCGGGGCGACTGGCGATCCGGCCGGCCCAATTGCGCGATCCAGACCGCGACGAGGTGCGCGTGCGGGTCACCGCGATCTCGTTGAACCGCGGCGAGACGCGGCGCGCGCTGCAGATGGCCGAGCCGGGTTGGCGGCCCGGCTGGGATTTCGCCGGTATCGTCGAGCGCGCCGCCGCTGACGGCAGCGGCCCCGCCGCGGGCGCGCGTGTCGTCGGCATATTGCCGTCGGGCGCCTGGGCCGAGCGGATCAACTGCCGCACCCACGCGGTCGCCGTGCTGCCCGACAACGTGAGCGATGCCGCGGCCGCGACGCTGCCGGTCGCCGGCCTCACCGCCCTCCACGCGCTGCGCCAGGGCGGCCTCCTGCTCGGCCGCAAGGTGCTGATCGACGGCGCCTCGGGCGGCGTCGGGCATTTCGCCTGCCAACTCGCCAGCGCCGCCGGCGCCGCTGTGTGGGGCCAGGTGCGGCGGGCCGAACACGAGGGAGCGGTCGCCGCGTCGTGCAGCGCCGGCGTCGTGGTATCGCGCGATCTCGCCGCGGCGCGGCCGCACGGGCCGTTCTGGCTCATCGTCGATAGTCTCGGCGGGCCGGCGCTCGCGGCAGCGCTGTCGATGCTGCAGCCGGGCGGCACCTGCGTGACCTTGGGCGTTTCCGATGCGCCGAGCCTCACCTTCGAAAGCCGCGATTTCTTCGGCACCGGCGGCGCCAAGCTCTACGGCCTGACGCTGTTCCACGAATTGATGAGCGTCGAGCGCGGCAGCGTCGGCCTCGCCCTGCTGGCGGAGCTGATCGTCGCCGGCAAGCTCACGCCGCTTGTCGCGGTCGAGGCGTCATGGACCGAGATCGGTAATGTCGCCCGCCGCCTGATCGACCGCGAGTTCAGCGGCAAGGCCGTGCTGCACGTAGAATAAAATGACGAGAAACATCAACGCAAAGGGCGCGAACGCGCGTAACCGCGCTCGCCGCAAGCAAACGGGCGGGTCACCTTCGCGCCCTTCGCGTTGAAGCGTTACTTTTTAGGTGGCCGGCGACAGCACATGGATCTCGCGATTGGCGAGGAGGTCGCGCGTCTTGGCGGCATAGGCGGCCATGTGCGGCGAGGCGGCGTGCGCCCGCAGCGCCTCGAGGCTCTGCCACTTCTCGATCACGACAAACGTGTCAGGCCCGTATTTTGCGCCGGGTCCGCCCTCGGCGTCGATCGCCGGACCGTATTCGATGCAGCCCTCTTCGGCGTGCACCGCCGGCACGTTGGCGCGAAACGCGGCCAATACCTCCTCGCGCTTGCCGGGCTTTGTCGTGATGATGGCGACGATGTGGATCATGTCGGGTCGCTCCCGCTCCGGTGGGCTGTCTTCGGCGCAGCATAGGACGGGCCGCGCCTGCCGCATAGCGGCCTCGCGCGATGCCGGCGATTGAGTTCGCATCGGCAAGCTGCCAAGCTGCCCGCTGCGGCGCACCCCGCGCCGGCGAAACGCGGAGACCACAGGCATGGCGATGGAAATCGGGCACGTCCACATCAAGACCGCAGATCCCAAGTCAACCATGCAGTTCTATGTCGACAATTTCGGCGCGACGCTGAAGCGCGAGGTGCCGGGCCGCGGCTTCCAGCTCGACCTGCACGGCGTGCAGCTCAACGTCACGACGATCATCGACACCCAGAAGCACGCGCAGAAACTCGGCATCGAGCATATCGCGATCGAGACCGACGACTACGCCGGCGCAGTCGCCAACCTGAAGAAGAACGGCGCGAAAATCCTTGAAGAGATGTTCAACAACGGCCACCACGTCTGTTTCATCGCGGCGCCCGACGGCGCGCAGATGGAGTTGATCGAGAAGGTGTGACCCCCGGCTTCGTCGCCCCCGCGCAAGCGGGAATGACGGGTGTCGAAAGGGATGGCCAAATGGCCCTGAAGGACAAGATTGCGTTCGGCGTGTCGCTGCCGCACCGTTCGCCCGAAGCGATCGACATGGGCGCAGTGCGGCAGGTCGCGACGCGCGCCGAGGCGCTCGGCTTTCGCGACTTGTGGGTCACCGAGAACACGCTTGACCACGTGTTCTGCTTCGATCCGGTCGTCGTCTTGACCTACGCGGCGGCGGTGACGTCGAACATCCGCCTCGGCGCATCGGTCGTCGTACTGGCGATCCACAGCCCCCTGCTGGTCGCGCACCAGTGGGCCTGCCTCGATTACGCCAGCCATGGCCGCGCGATCCTCGGCGTCGGTCTCGGCCGCGAGCACCATTATCGCCAGTTCGAGGTGCCGGCGGAGGGACGCGTCGCGCGCTTTCGCGAGGAACTCGACATCATCCGCCTGCTGTGGGCCGAGGGCCGCGTGACCTACGAGGGCCGCTTCTATCATCTCAAGGATGAGACGATGGCGCCGCGCCCGGTGCAGAAACGGCTGCCGATCTGGATGGGCGTCGGTCATCCCAACGCGGTGCGCCGCGCCGCGCGCCTCGCCGACGGCTGGATGGGATCGGGCGGCTCGAAGATCGCTGATTTCGCCGCCTCGGTGCCGATCCTCAAGGAGGCGCTGGCAAAGCAGGGCCGCGACCCGGCGGCTTTCCCGATCTCGAAGCGGCTGTTCATCGCGGTCGACGAGAAGCCCGAGGCGGCGCGGACCGAGCTGCTGCGCTGGTTCACCGAGGTCTACCGCAACCCGCCCGGCGTCGATCTGTGCGGTCTCCACGGCACGCCGGAACAGGTGCGCGAGCGCCTCGAAGAAATCATCGCGATGGGCGCCAATCACCTCTTGCTCAACCCGGTCAGCCGCCACGCCGAACAGGTCGAGGCGCTGGCCGAACTCGTGGGGCTCAAATGAGCGCAATCGAACTCGACCCGGTCAAGGCCCAGGTCACCGCCCATTGGGACCGCCGCGCGGCGCATTTCGACGAGGATTTCGGCCATGCGATCGCGACGCCGGCCGAGCGCGCCGCGTGGGACCGCATCCTCGCGCTCGTCGTGCCGAAAGGCCGGCCGCTCGATGCGCTCGATGTCGGCTGCGGCACCGGCTTTCTCGCGCTCGAACTGGCGGCGCGCGGCCATCGCGTCACCGGTGTCGATCTCGCGCCGGCGATGCTCGATCTGGCGCGCAGCAAGGCGGCGGCGCAGGGTCTGGCGGTGCGCTTCGAATCGGCCGATGCCGAAAACCTGCCGTTCCCGGCTGCCAGTTTCGACTTCGTGATCAGCCGCCATGTGCTGTGGACGCTGCCGCATCCCACGGCGGCGATCGACGATTGGATGCGCGTCCTGCGGCCGGGCGGCCG